>DASWYH010000416.1:0-5023 GCA_036405095.1 Gemmata sp.
TTTGGCGGGTGCGCGGCGGGGGGCCCGCCGACCGCGGCCCGCAGATCGGCCAGGAGCGCGGGCAGGGCCGGGTCCTGCGGGAGCTTGCCGCCGTCGTTGGACCACGCGCGGATGAACGCCACCTGCCGCTTCAGCGCGTCGGTGCTCGCGAACACCAGGTCCATCGGCTTGCCCTGGAGCCGCACCTTGCCCTCGCGGGCCAGGTTGAGCAGGTTCTCGGCCTCGTGGGCGAGCATCTGCACGGCGGCCAGGCCCAGCATGCTGGACACGCCCTTGATGGTGTGGAACCCGCGGTACACCGCGTTGAGCGCGTCGGCGTTCGTGGGGTCCCCGTCGATCACCAGCAGGTTGCGGTCCGCGGTCTCCAGGTGGTCGCTGGCCTCGACGCAGAAGTCGCCGATCATCGGGCCGTTCTCGACGAGCAGGGAGGCCCCCGGTGAGTGGGGCATCTCGATCGCGAGCGGCAGGTCGCAGAAGCTCGCGGCCGGGTCGGGTTCCGCGACCGCCCTGGAGCGGTACCTGGCCAGCTCGGCGCTGAGCGCGTCGCGGGTCAGCGCGCCGGTCTCGCACAGGCACTCGCCGAGCGGCGGGGCCTGTTGCTCCTGGGCGAGCACGAGCCGGCCCAGGTCACTCTCGGACAGGTGGCCGAGCCGGACCGCGGCGGCGCCGAACCCCTCGCCGGGACCCATCTGAGCGAGCATGCCTTTGAGCTTCTCGACGCTGACCCGCCCGGTTTGGACGGCGACCCGGCCAAGGGTCGGGCGCGCGTCGTGCTGCCTGGCGAGCGCCTCCAGCGCCTGTTCCGCCGTGACCGCCCCGCGCTGCACCAGGAAGGTGGCGAACCGGATCGGGTCCGGGACCGGGAGCCGGACCTCGAATGACCCGGTCCACACGCCCCCGAGGGCCGAGAGGGCGGGCTGGGGCGGGGCCGGTTCCGAACCGGGGGCGACCGGGTCGGCGGTAACGGTCGCCGCGATCAGGGCCGGGGCGAACGCGAACACGTCGCTGATCGCGCTGGCGGGGCGGTCGGTGGTGAGCCGAACGGTCCACGCCAAGTAGCACCGCTCCGGGTCGAGGTCGGCGAACGGGGGCAGCGCCTTCGTGTGGAGCTCCACGCGCTCGATGCTCCCGAGGGCCGCCAGCTCCTGGAGCAGCGGGAGCGGGTCCAGCCCGGACCGGAGTGCGTCGGCGTGGGGGGTGATGGCAACGGTGAAGGTGCGGGGGCCGCCGGGGGGCGACCGGTCGGGGGCCTTCGGGGGCTCCCCGGCGACCTTCGAGGCCGCCGAGTCGCTCCCCTTCGCGGTGAGCCGGGCAAGCAGCTCGTCGGTGCCCGGGGGCGGGGCCTCACCGCCCCGCGCCGCGCTCACGAGGCGGGCGAGCGTGTCGGTCGCTTCGAGGAGCAGGTCGAGCACCCGGCGGGGGATCTTGGCCCCGCCCCGGAACCCTTCCAGGAACCCTTCGAGCGCGTGGGTGAACTTCGCGATGTGCGGCAGCCCGACCGCGTCCGCGCCGCCCTTGATCGAGTGCGCGGCGCGGAACGCCGCGTCCACCGCGTCCGGGTCGTGCGGCCCGGACTCCAGCCGGAGCAGCGCCCCTTCGAGGGCGGCGACGTGCTCCGCGGCCTCGTCGAAGAAGGTTCGCAAGTAGCGTGTGGGATCAGCTTGCATGGGGGTGGCTCCTGCTCACGGTGCGAGGCGCTTGACGACCTGGATCAGGCGCCCCGGGTCGAACGGCTTGGTCACCCAGCCGGTCGCGCCCGCGGTCTTGCCCTGTTCCTTCCGGGCCGCTTCGCTCTCGGTCGTGAGCACCAGAATGGGAACGAACCGGAACTCGGGCTTGGCCCGGAGCTTCTCGATGAGCGCGATCCCGCCCATCACCGGCATGTTGAAATCGGTAATGACCAGTTGGACCGTCCGCCCGGCGATCTTCGCCAGCGCGTCGGCCCCGTTGATCCCTTCGAGGACGGCGAACCCGGCCCCGCGCAGGGTGTCCCCGACCATCTGTCGCATGGTGGGCGAGTCGTCAACAATCAGGATCGTTTTGCTCATCGGTTCCCCTCGTGCTCGGTGCGCCCCGCTTACGAACCCGCGGCATTTGCTAACCCGGCGAGCTGGAGGCCCGCGCCCAGCTCCGGAGACACGCCGCCGAGGTCGAACCGCTTGCCCCGGCTCACCAGCTCGCGCGCCAGGCACAGCAGGATCTGGATCGCGGACGTGTCCAGGTGCTCGGCCCCGTCGCACCGCACCGCGATGCTGTTCCCGCGGGCGAGGAGGTCGCTGGCGGTGGCGTGGAACTCCCGGGCCACGGCCACGGTCACCCGGCCGGTGAGAACCAGCCGTGACCATCCCGGGCGGTCGTCGTGGTCGGCCCGAACCGGAGCATCGCCGAGCATAGAACGTCCTCAACGTGTCTGAACGCTGTCCGGCTTTTCCCGGACGGCCACTTCGCTTATCGAGTGACGGGTTGACGGATTTGCCGACATGCGAAACTCGGACGGGAGCAGAAACCTGAGCCGGTACGCGATCCGGGCCGTTCCGCGCGAACCGCGGGCCGCGGGCCGCGAACGCGCACTAGGTTTCTGATGCGTGTCTTCGCTTTCCAGAACCCCCCCGCGGCCGGTGCCGCGCGGGGCCGAGGGTCGTCGGGATGAGCCTCCCCCGCAGCGCAACGCGATTCGATACCGATGCGCGGTCGGACACGCTCGTCACGGCCCCGCGGCGCCCGGCGCTCGACCTGCTCGCGAGCGGGATCCTGCTGCGCGAGGAGTGGGACGAGGTCCCGGCCGAGGTGCAGGGCGAGCTGAGCGCGCTCGCCGACCTCGATCAGGTCCTGGCGGCCCTCGTGGGCCGCCACCTGCTCACGCGGTTCCAGGCGGACGTGGTCCGGGAGGGGAACGGCGCCTCGCTGCTGCTCGGGCACTACCGGCTGCTCGAGCCCCTGGGCAGCGGGGGCATGGGGGTGGTGTACCGGGCCGAGCACCGGCACCTGCGGCGCCCGGTGGCGCTGAAGGTGATGACCGAGCGGCACGCGGGCAACGTCCGGGTCAGCAGCCGGTTCTTCCTGGAGGCCCGGGCGGTGGCCCGGCTCCAGCACCCGAACATCGTGAGCTGCCTGGACGCGGGGCGCGAGGACCCGCTCCGCCCGGGCGGGCCGGCGCGCGAGTACTACGTGATGGACCTGGTGCCCGGGGCGGACCTGCAGGCCACCGTCGCGAGCGGGGGGCCGCTCCCGGTCCACCGCGCCGCGGCCCTGTTCCAGCAGGTCGCCGAGGCGCTGGCCGAGGCCCACCGGCACGGGCTGGTGCACCGGGACATCAAGCCGCCGAACATCCTGGTCACCCCGGACTGGAAGGCCAAGGTGCTGGACTTCGGGCTCGCGCGGCACGCCGCGCGGGGGCTGACGGAGCCGGGGGTGCTGATCGGGTCCGTGGGGTACATGGCCCCGGAGCAGATCGAGAACCCGAGCCAGGTGGACGGGCGCGCGGACGTGTTCGGGATGGGCGCGTCGCTGTTCCTGGCCCTGACCGGGCACGACCCGTTCCCGACCGCCGGGGACCTGATGGCGATGGTGGTGCGGCGGCTCGACGGGACGGTGCCGCGGGTGCGCCAGTACCGGCCCGAGTTGCCGCTCGAACTGGACGAGCTGGTCGCCAAGCTGATGGCCCCGGACCCGGACCGGCGGTTCCCCTCGGCCGGGGCCGCGGCGTCCGCGCTGCTCCCGTTCGCGAGCTACCGGCCGCCGGCCGCCCGCGGGGCCCCGTCCGGCACCCAGCGCCCGCGCGTCCTGGTGATCGACGACGACCCGGACGTGCGCGCGTACGTGTTCTCGTTGCTGGGTGAGGGGTACGAGTGCGCCGAGGCCGGGGACGGGCGCGAGGGGCTGGGCCGGGTCGAGGGCGAGCGGTTCGACCTCGTCATCGTGGACCAGGAGATGCCGCGCCTCGACGGGACCAAGTTCATCGCCCGCATGTTGCAGGTCGCGGCCCCGCCGGTGCCGATGATCCTGTACATGTCCGGGCGGGTGCCCACGGAGTCCCTCGGGGGGCTGCTCCTGGGCGGGGCCGACGACTTCATCCGGAAGCCGTTTTCGGCGCCCGAGTTCATGTCCCGGGTGCGCGGGCTGCTGGCCCGGCGGGCCGAGACCGGGCGCCGCCCCGGGAGCAGTTCCGGGGCCCAGCGGTCGTCGGTCGATCTGGTGAGCGACGGGTCCGCGTTCACCGCGGTCGCGCTCCTCGCGCAGTGCGCGTGCCGGGTGACCGAAGAGGTGGGCACCCTGGACCGCGGGTACCACGCCCGGCTCCCGCAGTACGTCCGCGCGCTGGCCGCGGCGGTCCCCTCCAGCGGCGCGTACACGCGGCTCGCGCACCCGGTGTTCGTCGACCTGCTGGCCCGGGCCGCGCCCGCGCACGACCTCGGGATGCTCGCGGTCCCGGCGGAGGCGCTGGCCAAGCGGGGCCGGCTCGACGACACCGAGCGGCTCGCGGTGCAGGCGCACCCCACGATTGGCGGGCAGCTGCTCGCGAAGCTGGCCGCGGCGCACCCGGAGGCGACGGGGGTGGCCCTGGCGGCCGACATCGCCAAGGGGCACCACGAGCGCTGGGACGGGACCGGTTACCCGGAGGGGCTGAAGGGGGAGCAGATCCCGCTCGCGGCCCGGGTGGTCGCCCTGGCGTCCGTGTACGACGCGCTGCGGAACCGGCGCCCGTACCGGCCCGCGCTGAGCCACCCGCGCGCGGTGCGGGTCGTCACCGCGGAGTCGCCGGGCCAGTTCGATCCGACCCTGGTCACCGCGTTCGGCGCGATCGCCGAGCAGTTCGACCGCATCTTCCTCGCCGGGGGGGGGTGACCGTGTCCGCTCGCCCCGAACCGCTCGCCCCGCCGGACCCCCAGTTGCTCGCGCTGGTCGCGGCGCGCACGCGCAGCGCGGTCATCATCGCGGACGCCACCGGCCACATCCGCTGGACCAACGCGGGGTTCACCGAACTCACCGGGTACGCCCCCGCCGAGGCCCGGGGCGCGCGCCC
>DASWYH010000417.1:0-3338 GCA_036405095.1 Gemmata sp.
GTCCGTCGGTGTTGATCCGCGACTCGCTTCATGTTTTCCGTTAGATTATTTCTTCTTGACGGAGTCGATCTTGGCCCGCAGGTCGGGTTCGAATTTCGCCACCTCGACGACCTCGCCGCCGAGCGCGGCGTCGGCCTTTCCGTCCTTGGTGACGATGCGGTACGGGATGCGCTTCACATCGAAGTTCTTCGTCGCGAGCGCTTTCACCGATTCGTACCCGTAGGCGAACGGGTCTTGCACCACGGTCGCCTCGATCTCGCCCGCGGCGATGGCCCTGAGCGTCCCCCAGTCCTCGTCGAAGCCCACGATCTTGATCTCCTGCGCCATCCCCTTCGCCTTTGCGTCGTTGAGGATCGCCGGCGGGTTGTACGCGTACAGCCCGATCATGCAGAGGTTCGGCAGCCCTTTCACCCGGGCCAGCACGGCGCCCGCGGTCTTCTGGGCATTGTCGGGACTGCCGTCCTCCTTGGCGGCGCGGTCCACGAGGTGGTACTTCACGTCCTTGCCATAGGTCCGCACTTCGAGGTCGGGCTTCTGCGGGTGCGTGCCGTCGGTGCCCTTCGCGTCTCTCTCACCGGCCAACTCGTCGTACACGCCCTGGGTGCGAGCCTTGCCGTTGGCCGACTTCGTGTCGCCGATGAACACCGCGATCGTGCCGCCGTTGGGCAGCGCCTTCTTTACCAGGCGCCCCGCGGCTTTCCCGGCCTCGTAGTTGTCGATCCCGATGTAGCACTTGCGGCCGGTCTTGTCGGCGTCGTTGTCCATCGTGACCAGCGGCACCTTTTTGCCGATGCGGGTGAGGTCTTCGGTCTGCCCGTCCGGATCGATCACGCTGACCGCCATGCCGTCGAGCCCCTGCTTGGCCCACGCGTCAACGATCTCCATCTGCACCTTCGCGTTGAACGCCTTTTCCGGTTGCCGGAACTGGAGGTCCACGTTGTGTTCGCCGGCGGCCTTCGTCGCGCCGGCTTCGCACAGGCTCCAGAAGTCGGCGGTGCAGTTGGTGACGACGCCGATCTTGAGCTTCCCGGCGCCGTCTTTTTTGCCGCAGGCGGGGACACACGCGAGGACCGCCGCTAGGGCCGCGACGACCGAAATGCGAAGAACGATTGACACGGTGGCACCCATTTTCGAGGGAGAAGCAAGAATTCGTAAAGGGTGTTTACAAACTACCGGGGCCGCTTGAAGTGGCAAGCACGAAACGCACCAGAAGGGCTCAGTTGCCGGCGCGGTACGGCGCGCCCTCGTTTTGGATGACGCCGGGTGAGTAGATGGTCCCGCCGGTGGCAACGTAGTCGAACAGTTGCGCGACCTCTCCGCCGCGGAGGTCGTATTGGGGCAACTCGGCGCGCGTGACCCACTTCGCGCCGAGCGATTCGTCATCAGGTTCGGTTTTGGGCGGCGTGTCGTCGGTGGGCTCGGCGAGGAAGACGACGCGCATCCGCGCGCCGGCGCGGCTGGGTGAGTGCTCGACGCGAACGATGCCGGTGATGCGAACCGGGATTCCGGCCTCTTCGCGGGTCTCGCGCACCGCGGCGTCGGCGAACGACTCGCCCTCTTCGACGCGCCCCGCGGGCAGGTACCACGGCTGCCCGTATTTGCTCTCTTGCACGATCAAGAACTGGTCGCCCTTACGAACCACTGCAAGGGCAAAACACCACGTCGGGATCGGCGCGCGTGCCATGTGTTGTTCCTCTCGACCGCCCCGAGGAGGGGACCGCTCGCGGGGCGGCACCGCACGCTAACACCGATCCCGCGGGGCGACAAGGGCCGGGGCGAATCTCGGCGTTTCTCACCCGCCTACGTGCCCCATCCTGGAACGGTCGCAAGCGCGAACGCGAGGAGGGCGCGAAGGCGCGCCGTGAGGGAGAGCCGGGCGGGCGACGCGGGCGCCCCGGTCTCCACCGCGGGAGTGAAAACCGCCGCGCACCGATACCGGATCCCTCCCGCTTCCGCACGACGTGCGGCGCTCGGTGCGGGGCCGCTGGGCTCCGCTTTGGGCACAAGATCCGCGCGCCCGGCAGTCGGGCGCTACAATAGCGGTAGTCCCCTCTCGCGGAGACCACCATGCCACGCTCGGCCGAAGGCTTCTGTACCATCGATGCCGCTCTCGAAGAACTGCGCGGCGGCCGCATGATCGTCCTGGTCGACGACGAGCACCGCGAAAATGAGGGCGACCTCGTGATGGCCGGGGAGGCGATGACGCCGGCCGCGATCAACTTCATGATCCGGCACGCGTGCGGCCGGCTGTGCGTGTCCTTCTCGCGCCCCAACGCGGACCGCCTGGGGCTCGAACTGCTCCCCGGCGTTCACCTCGATCCGACCGCCACGCCGTTCACCCACAATTTCGACGCGCGCTACGGCATCGGAACCGGCATCTCGGCGTTCGACCGGTGCCGCACCGTTCAGGTGTGCGCGGACCCCGGCTCCACCGCGCAAGACCTGGTCCGCGACAAGGGCCACATGGACGGGCTCATAGCGCGCCCCGGCGGGGTGCTGGTTCGGGCCGGGCACACCGAAGGGAGCGTGGACCTGTGCCGGCTCGCCGGGCTGCGCGAGGTGGCCGTCATCTGCGAGATCCTGAACGAAGACGGCAGCATGGCCCGGCTCCCGGACCTGCGCGAGTTCTGCACGAAGCACGACCTGAAGATGTGTACCATCGCGGACCTGATCGAGCACCGGCGCCGCCGCGAGCGGCTCATCCACCGGGAGATCGCGCTGAAGCTGCCCACCGAGTTCGGCACGTTCGACCTGTTCGCGTTCACGTCGCTGGTGGACCAGGAGCCGCACCTCGCGCTGACGCTCGGCGGGATCGGTTTGCCCGCCCCGCCGGAACCGGGCGCGTCTTCAACCGGCGACGTTCCGGTCCAAACGGAACCCGTACTCGTGCGCATGCACAGCGAGTGCCTGACCGGTGACGCGCTGCACTCGACCAAGTGCGATTGCGGGCCGCAGTTGCAGTACGCGATGCGGCAGCTCGCGGAGGCCGGGCGCGGGGTGATCGTGTACATGCGGCAGGAGGGCCGCGGGATCGGCCTGCTCAACAAACTGAAGGCCTACAAGCTCCAGCAAGAAGAGGGCCTGGACACGGTGGAGGCGAACAAGCGGTTGGGCTTCGCTCCGGACCTGCGCCACTTCGGGATCGGCGCGCAGATCCTGCACGACCTGGGGGTGCGGGACATCAAGCTGCTGACCAACAACCCGCGCAAGGTCATCGGGCTGGAGGGCTACGGGTTGCGGATCGTGGAGCGCGTGCCGATTCAGATGCCGCCGGGCGACCACAACCGCGGCTACCTCCAAACCAAGAAGGACAAGCTGGGCCACCTGCTCGACGAACT
>DASWYH010000418.1:0-12803 GCA_036405095.1 Gemmata sp.
TGACGGGCTGAAAGGAACGTGTGCGATGGAAACGACCGTTAGTCAGGATCAGAAGGCCCAGCGTAAAAAGTGGCAGGCCGCCGGGCTGTGCGGCCGGTGCGGGAGCGCTCCCGAACCGGGTTACAAGGTTTGTGCGAGGCACCGTTCAAAGTCGGCCGCAATGGTTGATTTGTCGGGTCTCAATTTGGCCGCCCGGCAGGTGTTCACGACCGGACAGGCAGCGGCCGTGTGCCGAGTCGCACCACGAACGGCCGGCAAGTGGATCGACGCGGGTCGCCTCAAGGGCTACCGGATTCCGGGGAGCAACGACCGTCGCATTGGTCGTGACGACCTCATTTCGTTCATGCGGGTCAGCAACATCCCGATCCCGCCCGAACTGCTGCCGGGTGTCGTCTTGGGATTCGGCGTTGACGAGGCCGATGTGCCCCCGGGTGTTCCCCGGTTCGATGCCTTCGGGTTCGGCGCGGCACTAACGGCGTCCCGCGTTGCCGTCGCTGTCGTCGGCGACACGGACGGGATGAGTTCTGCGATCGCTGCTGCAAGTCGCGTGAAGTCGATTAGCGCTTATACCGTCGTGCTTCTGGTGTGTGGCGCGGATGTGGTGGTGGCCGAAGGCGGCCCGTGGGCGCGCGTGTTCCGCCGCCCGTTTGACAAGTCGGAACTCGCCGCTGCGATCACCGCTCTCGGCGGGAGCCTCGAACTGAAGGAGAAGGTGTGAGCACCGACATCAAAATCGTCGAGCCAGAAGTGTATATTCTGGGTCGTCAAACCGTTGACGAGTCCGAACTCAACCGGTTCCTCGCGGACCACGGCGTGAGTTGGGAGAGCGACAGCGAGGTTGCGGGAGAGGTGCTCACGGAAACGGCCGGGCGCGTCTGTTATATGTCGTTCGCGAAGCCGCGCCCGGGTGGGAACAGCGCGTACCTCACCCACATCAAAGAAGTGGGTCACGGGAGCGTGCTCGAACACGCGGTCTGGAACCTGCTCCTCACGGGCGTGTCGCGCTCCCTTACCCACGAGCTAGTGCGGCACCGCGCCGGGTTCGGGTTCAGCCAGCTCTCGCAGCGGTACGTGGACGAATCCGTTGCGGAGTACGTGGAACCCGACATCATCGCCCGCGACCCCGAGTTGCACGCAATCTGGCTCGAATCCGTGAAGCAGGCGCATGTGGCCTACACGAAACTCGCTGGGTTGATTCTCGACAGGGCCGGGCAGACGTGCCCGCATTGCCACGACACGCGAGTGAACCGCCAAAGCGGGTGGTGCCCGGGGTGTGAAACGTATACCGCGGGGCGCATCACCACCGAAGAGCGCAAAGCCGCCCGCCAGGCCGCGCGGAGCGTGCTCCCCAACGCGACCGAAACGAAAATCTTCGTCACCGCGAACGCGCGGGCGCTGCGGCACTTCCTCGAAATGCGCGGATCGAGCCAAGCTGAACCCGAGATTCGGAAACTCGCGGGCGCGATCCTGGATGTTCTCCAGAAAGACGCCCCGACCCTCTTTGGCGACTACACGCGCGCACCTCTGCCCGATGGTACGTTCGAGCTCAACACCCCTTACCGGAAGGTGTGACATGACCGAGACGGTAACTGCACCCGCGGGCGCCCCGAAGCCGGCCGCGATGGAGTTGCGCGAGGCGAAGGACATGATCCGGCGCGGGGCGGCGTTCGGCGACGTGTTTCCGCTGGTGGACGAGTTGAATCAGGATGTTCTCAAGCGGTGGTTCGTGAGCAACCCGGGCGTACCCGTTCGGAAACCGCAGAGGCCGGTGACGCCGGCGGCCCTGCCGGTCGCAACCGGCGACCTGTGCAAGAGGTGCGGCGGACTGCTCGTGCGCACGGGCACCTGTATGACGTGTCAGGCGTGCGGCGATAACTCGGGTTGCGGCTGACGATCAGCGCCCCCACGGAACCAGTCTGTGAGGGTGCCCTTTCGATATCGACGGGCGGCCTTCTCCTCGCGCCGCTTCCGTCGCTGTTTCCGTTCGTACTCGCGGACCGCGCTCTTGCTTTGGCCCCGTGGGAACGCGGTTCGGATCGCCTCACACAGTGCTTCGTAGGCCGCCCACGGGCACCCGAACGTGCCGTCGGCCTCGATCCTCACGTTGCCCTTCCGCGCCCACGCGACGTATCCACCGCCCTTGGCGCGGCGCACCCGCGGCGGGAGCACGTCCTGCGGGATGAACTTCTTCGCTTTCAGGTGCTTCAGGGTGGCGCGCAGGTTGCGGTCCGGGTTCAGCGGGTTGAAGAACTTGTTGAACTCCCGGCTGGCCCGTGCCGCGGCCCACTTCGCCATTTCGTCTCGGGGGCGGTCCGGATCGGCCGGGTGCTCTGCGGTGGTGAACAGGCCGAGGTTCAAGCTCCCGCCGGCTTTGGTCCCGAGCCACATCCGCGCCTGCCAGGCGAGCCCCTTCACCCGGCGGATATATTTGTAATCCTCTTGGAGCGGCTTACGGCGCCGCCGCGCCGGCTTGACCGGTGGGTTCTCGAACAGGGCGAGCATACGCGCCCCTCCTTTCGGGTTTATTCCCCGAGCACATCAGACACGGTTGCCTGCTGCTAAAGTTCGAGAGTTGTACCGGGTCACCGGTTCGTTCGTGAGGTCAACAGGCACCCGCGCCGGGCACCGTGGTTTCATGAGCCAAACCACCTGCACGAGATGTGGCGCTCCGTTCACGAGCGAGCCTGGGCGAGGTCGTAAGCGGACGAAGTGTTTCGCGTGCTCGCTCTCACGAGCGAAGCCCGAGGCACCGAAACCGCCGGTGCCGAAGGCGCCCGCTGAACTGGAACCGCTCTGCGCGACGTGTGGAGGGCCAATGCTGGGCCGTCGGAGTCTGCGAGGTCCGGCGAAGTACTGCACTCCAGAGTGCGCCGGCAGACGGAATCGTCCCGACCACGAACCGCGGCGCGGGCACCCGGCGACTGCGGAGTGCGTCTACAACGATGACGAGGTGGAGTTCATGAAGGCGATGGAGCGGTTCAAGCGGGAACAGCGGGTGCCGTTCCCGACGTGCTCGCAGGTTTTGAAGGTGCTGTTGGGGCTGGGATACCGGAAGTGCGAGGGGACGTGAACGACAGGCGCAAGGCGGCTCGCAGGTCGCTGTGCCAACCGTCTTTACAACGGTTACGACGCGCTGAAGAATTTGAACACGCTGTCGACGGCTCCGGTGAGCGCTCCCGAAACTGCTGCGCTCTTCAGAAAAGAGCCCGCGCTCTTGATCGAATCGCCGAAGGTTTTGAGGACAGACTCGCGAGCTTTCGTTGTCGCTTCTTTCACGAACGATTCGACTTCGCTGCGGAGGTCGTCGGCTTTCTCTGCCGGAAGTTCCCCGGCGGCCTCTTCGACCGCTTTCATGAGCGATTCGAGAAGCCCTTTGAGCGGGTTCGCTTCTTGCAGCCCCGCGATGTGGTTGAAGCTGTTCTTCACGTTACCGGTGATCGCGTTACCGCCGATGTGCGCCCCGTCACCTTGCTTGATACTTCTGTCGCTCACGCTTTGGCCTCCCGTTAGAGTGCAACCCATGTTGAGGATCTTGGTGCTGACCAGACCGGCCAGTTTGAGCAACTGGCCCTGCTCGTAAATCTTTTCGCTTTGAGCCACTTCAGGATATTCGGAACGGACGGATAGCAAAAAATCGTGCAGCCGATCGAAGATAATCGACATGATCCGATCGATCGTTGGCTTGGGTAGGAGAAGGTAAATGTTACCGATGTTGTACAAGTGGCCCTGAGTATTCTGGATGTAGGCTTTCGTGGCATTAACGATCGACTCTTTGGCGTTGTAACGAATTCCGTCCAGGTCGAGATATCTCAGCAGTTCGTCAACGCCAGCGACGAGAGGAACCCCTTCGAGCTCTTGAGCCAGCGCACCGAGCGACTCGTTGCCCAGTCGTAAGTGGTCGTACTCCTTGTGACGGGCGTATAAAAACCGTCCGTTATCAATTTCGATCATCACTTCGAGTCGCACCAAGCGGTAATCAGGGAGAAGCGACCCCGCTGCGTAACCCATGCGTTCGGCGTTCACCCAATCAATGAAATCTTTGTTCTGAAGGCGGTGGGCGATATCTTTCGCTTTGCGCAAGCAGTGGCTGAGTGGGACGTTTCGGTCTCGTAGATTCGCCATTAGTTCAACGAACAGAGTCATCGGGGCAATCCTCCTTGCTTTAGATGGATGATACCCCGACGACTGGTTCTCACAAGGCCGGTAGTCACTCGTGTTGCGACGCAACTGCTGGCACCGTGCGATTCTTTCGGCGACGCGCCAGTATCGCCCTGGTGCGGACCAGCGAACGGCGCCTGCCAGCGTCGTAAGCCGCGCTTGCGATTACGAAACCTCCGATGACCATCCCGCTCCAGAATAGGATCAGGCGGACGATTGCGAACGTAGTCACTTACCACCGCCCTTCAGTTTGTAGGTGTGGACCCGCATTGTGCCGGTGATCCCGCCGCGGCTCGTGAGGGCGAGGGCAAAGTTAGCCGGTGTCAGGCTCACGTAGATGGCGGACGAACGGGTCGGCTTCACTTCGCTTCGCTCAGCACCTCTTCGAGCGACCGGTACTCGTACTCGTCGTCGTTGTCGATGGCGCGCTGGAGGTCGGTCGCCAAGACGACTTCGTCTTCGTAGACGTGCCACACGTCCACCCCGGCGACCGCGAGCGGCATGGCGATCTTGTGGTGGCGGTGGCACTCGGCGGGTGAGTGCTCCATGCACATCAGCACGAGCCTTCGCTCGTCGGCGGCGAGTTTCTTCAGCCCCTCGACCGTGGGGGCGTTGTCGCGCCCGCCGAGTTCCTTGCGCCACTCGTAGCGGCCTTCGAGCGCCTTCTCCAGGTCGGCGCGGGCGAACCCGCGCTTGACCCGGCCGGATGGCGCCGAGCGGCAGTCGATGAGGATCGCGTCGAGCGCGATAACGAGGGCGACCAGTTCGGCGGGTTGCAGGTGCTGGTAGCCGACGCTGAAGAGGCGCGGCTTGGTGTCGGTAGTCACGCGTCACTTCCTTTCGCTTCGTTGATGGCTTTGCGCATTGCATCCAGCGCCGCAAACGTTTTCTTGTCGCTCACGATGCTGACCAGCCGCATTGAGGATGGCGGCTTTTCGTACTCGCTGTCGCGGATCAACGGGATCAGCTCCTCGCACGCCGCGAGCAGTTTCGGAGAGGCTTTGAACAGGTGCGCGTTCGCTTCCACTGAATTGGGCGTGAGTGCTCCGCCGTGAGCCCGGAGAGAGGCGCCAACTACACGCCCCTCTGCGTCTAGGATGAACAGCCCGCTCGCGTCGCCACGACCCTCGTAGCCGAGGGACCAGTCGTCGTGGTTGCCAACCGTCCAGCCTTCGTTGCTTTCTGGCATCGGTCCGTTCCCGCGATGTGAAAATGAAGCGACCGGGCACCATACCCAGTCGCGTTGTCTGTTTGTCAGTCCGCGTTGATAGCGATCACCGCTGCGCTCACCCCGGTGCCGCTCTCTTTGAAGCTGCCGTCCGGGAGGTCATACCACTCGCCGGAGCCGAACCGCTCGCGCTGGCGCGGGCCGCCGGCGACGATCGCCACCAACCGGCCGCCGGGCGCCAGGAACTTCAGGGCGTGCTCGACGTGTCTGATGTCCGCGCCGCACTCGAACGGCGGGTTCATGATGATCCGGTCGGCCCGCGGTTCGGGCTTCACTTCCAGGAAGTCGCGGTTCGTTACTTTCACCCGACCCCGGGCACCCGTGTCGACGAACTTCTTCGTGAGCAGTTCGGACAGCGAGCGGTGCCGTTCGACCGCGGCGACGTGGAGCGGACACACGGCGAGCGCGGCGGAGACGAGCCTGCCGGTGCCGGCGCTCGGTTCCAGAACCCGCATCCCCTCGCTCAGGTCGGCCAGGAACGCGACCCGCTGCGCGACCTCGGGCGGGGTCGGGAAGAAGCCGGGTATGTCGCCGGGGCGGAACGCGCGCTCGGCCTCCTCCATCTCGCGGACCGCGGCACGCGCCACTAATTCGGGGTCGGGGCGGTCCTTCATCCACTCGCGGAGCGCCACGGCCGTCGGGCTCGTGTCCGGGTACACGCCGGTGTCGTGAACGTCGTAGTAGCTGTGCGAATCGGTCCGCGTGCGGAGCATCGTGAGCAACTCGGCTTTCGACTTGATGCCCGCGAGCGCCGCCGGGATCGTGCCGTCGGTGTGGGCGCCGGCGAGCCGTTGGAGCGCGAGCATCACCCGTTCCAGGAGGTCCGCTTCGATGCGTTGGCTCTTCGCCTCACGCCGTTGTTTCGGTGTGTTTTCCCGGCGCGGGCGGCGCTTGTCGCTCACCTCGTCGCGGAGCCGCTCGGCCATCTGGAGGAACCGTTCTGCGATCATGGGTTCTCGGGGTTCGGGGTTGGGGGTAGTCAGTCCACGCGCCAGCCGGCGGCGATAAGTTCGTCCATTGAGTCGAACACCTCACGGGGGAGCCGCGCGAGAGCGTTCGGATCGAGTGGCAGTTCGAACACGTTGGCCTTGAAGACCGTCGAACTGAACCCGGTGATGCCGAGCGATCGGGTGTCGATCACGAACCCGAGTTCCAGTTCCGCGCCCGTCCGCCGGACCAGCGGGAGGAACGGCCAGAGGTTCCAAAGGTCGGGTCGGTTCAAGAGCCGTTGCGTCTCGCCGGGCGGTGTGGTGGCCGTTTGTGGGGGCATGCGTGCCTCTCGTGTGGGGAACAAAAAGGGCCGCCCAGCGCTCGCTAGGCGGCCCGAATCAGCCCGATCAGGGTTTCAGTCCCAAAGGCTTTCGGAATCGCTTCCCGGGGCCGCGGCGGGGGTTTCCGGGGCGGTCCGGGCGGCCGGTGCGCGTTTGGTCCGTGCCGGGGCGGGTTCGGGCGCCGGGTGGGCCGGTTCCGGGGGCATCGGGGCGGGTTCGGGCGCTGGTTCTTCGGTGTGCGTCCGAACCAGTTCCGGGGCCGCGGCGCCGCTCACGTGGCAGACGAACGCGCCGCTCGGGTTCATCGTGGTTGCCGGGTGGACCTTCCACACGCGGTAGATCGGGTCGGCGCCCTCCGGGTACTCGGCGACCCTCCACAGTTCCCGCGTCGCGGCTTCGACCGTTGGCCCCTTGCCCCAGGCATCGTCGCTCTCGGCGAGGTACACCGGTTCGGCAGTCACGATGTCCGTGATGCGGGTCTTGAGCGCGGCGCTCGCTTCGGTCAGTGCGCCGGTGAGCTGCTCCTTCAACTCGCCCAGGTAGTCGGCGTACATCTCGACCTTGAACCGGGTCTCCTTGATCTTCTCCGCAGCCCGCTCGAAACTCGCGCCCCGGGTGTCGATGTCGAACTCCGCGACGGCCTTCTTGTGCTCCTCGATCACGTCCTTGAGGCCGTCGGCTACGGCGTCCCGGACCGAGCGGTCCCCGTGGGCGGTGCCGGCCGGGACCGGGAACCGGCGGAGCACGCCGTTGACGCCCCGCACGAACCCGTCGATCTTCGTGAGGAAGTCGGCGAAGCGCTCGGGCACGAAGTAGCACCCGCCCTGCTCGCGAATCCGGAACAGGTCGGCGTGCTTCTCGAACAGCTTCTGGATGCACGTGGTCACGTCGCCGGACGTGCGGACCGCGATGCACTCGTCGAGCGCCGCCTGCGCCGCGGCCCGCAGGTCTTCCTTCTCGCACGTCACCGCGCCCGATTTCTTGTCCAGCACGAGCCTCGTTTCCAGGGCGTACTCGTACTGGTCGCCGACCTTCGACTCTTTCGTGAACTGGAACGTGATCGTGTCGCCGTCGTCGTCCACTTGGCGGATGATGCGGTCGTCGCTGAGTTTCTTGCACGCCCGGGTGAAGGCGTGCCGCGGGGCCAGTTCGCGCGCCACCTTTTCGTCGAGACCCGCGGCCCGGAGCGCGGCCGTGAGGTCGGCGTACTTCACCGCTCCACTCACGTTCCAGGTGACGACCTCGCCGAGCAACTTAGCGCTGGCGGTCGCGCCGAACACGGTCGCCGGGGCGACCGACGGGGCGGGCGGAGCGGTTTCGAGCTTGGCGGGGCGCGGCCCCTTCGCGGTGCGGGGCGAGAGCTTCGAGCCGGCGGTTTTCGTGGCCATGGTTCCCTCGGTTGTGTGTGGTCGGTCGGAAACGAAATCAGCCGGTGCCGCCTGCGCGAGACGGGCCGGCTGTCGGTGGTCACTTCCCTTCGCTCAAACGCTCAGCACGCGGCCGACGGCGGCGTCATCTGCGGACAGCGCCGGAACGGCGTGGCTCTCGTCACTGATCGCGGCGAGTGACGAGGTTTCGAGCGACTCGCCGCGCGCCCCGATCACGAGAGTGATGAGCCGCGCCTTTGCCTCAGCCTTCCAGGCGGCGAACCGCTCCCGCACGTCGGGCGGGATGCTGCAAATTGCGTCGGTGATGAACAGCACATCCGTCTTCCCCTCCGGCGCGCCGATCTGCCGGTACATCCGCGGCATCTCACGAACCGGCACATCGATGTAGGAGCCGCCGCCGATGAACCGCTCAAGCCAGTCGCACAGAGCGGACTCGTTCCAGCGCCCCGGCGGGAGCGCGAGTAGGCGCTCCCCCGAGTCGCCGGAGTAGGCGACGAGCCCGACCCAGCGGTTCTGCTGACGCGCCACCCATGCCATCGCGAGAGCGAGCGCCTTCGCGGTGGCGACCCGTTCGCCGCTCATGCTGCCGCTTTCATCGACGCACACGATGATCGGCCCCTTGGCGACCGGTTCGGTGCTCT
Source organism: Gemmata sp. (assembly GCA_036405095.1). Taxonomy (GTDB): domain Bacteria; phylum Planctomycetota; class Planctomycetia; order Gemmatales; family Gemmataceae; genus Gemmata. The sequence continues at coordinate 8,687 of DASWYH010000418.1, forward strand.
GGTACTCGCGCCCCAGCGTTTGCCGCTCGGCGAGCCGGCGGAGCATGTCCAACTCCAGTTCCGGCACGGCGAGCTTCGCTAGCTCGATCGGCAGTAGTCGGCTCAGCTCGCCCGTCGGCTCGATGCCCACGATGTCGTCGAACCCGTGGGCGGCCTTCGTCCGCTGCTTGCTCTGGGCGACCAGCCGGAACCGCCCGGCGAGTTCGCAGATGCGGCGCAACTGCGGGTCGGTCCGCACCCGCTTGAACAGTGCGGCCGTCGTCGCGGGGTCGGGCTTCCCGCCCGGCGAACCCGGCCCCATGCCCATCGCGCCGGTCATGTCCTTGAAGTCTTCGACCTCGCGGTAGGCTTCATCGAGGCCGCGCGCCACGGCCCGCATGACGGTGATGTCGTCGGGGCCGTCGGCGCGGCTCTCGGCGTCGGTGCTGCCGGGGCGCGTGCCGCCCTTTGGCTTCGGTCGCTTCTCGTGCTCCTTCAGAAGCACGGCGTACTGCTCGGCGAACGCGGTGGCGGCGATTTCCGATGCGGTGTCGTCGAGCACGGTTGCGGTCCGCAGGGCGTGAGCGTCTGGCGTTTCGAGTAACTGGCGGATGAACTTCTCGCGGGTCGCGTCCTTGCACTTCGGCGTGAACTGCGGGTCGGGCTCGAACGCGACCGCGTGAAAGTCGGCCGCGGCGAACTCGTCCTCGCGACAGGCGGCGCGGATGCGCGGGTGAGCGGTCACGAGGTCGCGGCCCTTTCGGAGCCCCCATTCGTCTACGTCAATCACGGTCTGTGCGGCGGGCGGTTCGGCCTTCGGCTTGGCCTTCTTCCCGCCCGATTCGGTGATGCCGATGGGCGGCGCGGTCGGTGTCTCGGCACCGTCCAGGTCGAACAGCTTCAACAAGTCGCTCTCAGACATTGGCGGTTCCGGTGAGGTGAAAAGGAACGCCCCGCGACAATGCGGGGCGTTGAATGTTGCCGTCGGCATCACGCGACGCTATCCATCGTCGCGAGCCGCATGCGCTTCGTCTGTTCCTTGACGTGTGCTCGGGCTTTGCTGGCCCGCTCGCCCGGCAGCTTGCCGAGTTCCTTGTCGATGTCGTTCAGCTTGCTGACCGCCGTTGCGGCAGCGGAAAGGTTCCGTGCGTCTGTCGTGGCGATGATCTGTTCTGCTTCGGTGAGCAGTTGGTTCACCCGCATGCCGGTCGGGTTGGCGACCTTCGCGACCACCTTCGCGGCCTTCTCGGGTTGCTCCGTGGGGTCGTCCCAGAGGACCGCGGCGAGCACTTCGAGGTGCTCCGGTTCGACACGCTCGGCGCCGCTCACCCAGGCGAATGCCTGCGCCACCCCGACGGCCTTGAACAGCCGGCGGTCGCCGGGCGTGATGCCCTCCTTCGCCAGTTCGCGAATGAGGCTCTCAGTTGCGGCCTTCGCCTCATCGCTCCAGAGCAGCGCGGCGGCTTCCTTGCTGGCCTTTTCCAACTCGGCGGGCGTTATCGTCGTGCTGAGCTTCGGCGTGTGGTCGCGGGTCCAGAGGAGCCGGCGCCGGCCCGCGGGCGAGACGATCGGCCGGACCGTCTTGCGGATCACGAACCGATCGAACAGCGCGCCGAGTTCCTTGCCGTTCTCGGTCGAAGGCCACTCGTTGCTTGCGGCCACACAGAGCTTCAGCGGCACCTTGCGTTCGGCGCCGTCGCCCGCATCAAACCGGCGCTCGTTGAGCAGCTTCAGGAGCGTGTTGAGGATGGCCGACGAGGCTTTGAATATCTCGTCGATGAACGCGAAATCGGCTTCCGGCAGCTTGCCCGTCGTGATCCGCACGTACTTGTCTTCCTTCAGCCCCACGACGGACACCGGGCCGAACAGTTCCTCGGGCACGCTGAACTTCGTGAGCAGCGCGCCGAACTTGGCGCCGCCGGTCCACCGCAAGAGCGCGTCGAGCAGCATCGACTTCCCGCACCCCGGGGGGCCGACAAGCAGCACGTGCTCTTGTGCGACCAGGGCGGTCAACACGAGGTCGATTTCGTCGTCGCGCTCGATGAGGGACGCGGACAGTTCGGCGCGCGTCTTGGCGAACTTCACTTGCAGAGCGGTAGGCATAGGGTTCTCGCGTTGGATATTGAGAGTGAGCGGGCGCCGAGTGTAGCGCCCGCGGGTGGTGTTCGTAAGATCAGGACAGGGGCATCAGGAGCGCCGTCATTTTGCGGCCGTCCGTGTTGTTCTGGGCGGTGATGAGCACCGCCTTCACCGTCGGCTTGCCGTCCTTGTCGATCGGAAAGCTCATCTCGACGCGATTGTCGATGTCGCCGAGCGCCGTCTCGGCGGTGCGCAGGATGTCGATCAGCAACTTCGGGTCGAAGGCCACCTTCGCGACCCCGGCCCCGCCCTTCGTCTCACGTACCGTCTTGCTCACGATGGTGTCGCTGTCGGGGAACTTGCCGGTGACGTTGAACGTCGTCTCGCACACGAACTGCTCAAGGTTGGTGGCCGCGAAGGTGGTCCGCTCGGTGCCGGTCACGCACGCGACCGCGCCCAGTGCCTTGTTGCTGCCGCGGCACTTGATGGACGTGGCGCTTTTGAACGCCTTCGCCCAGGACGTTGCGGGCACCAGCGCTTTGGCCGCCCCGTTGGGTGCGGCGCTCAGTCCGGGCACGTCGGGGAACTCGGCAGCGGGCACGACCGTCGGCCCCTCGATGCGCACGAGGTGCTTGGTGTCGGTCGCTTCGGCGACGAACGTGTCCGCGCTGGGGAAGCGGACCTGAACGGCCCCCAGGGCGAACCGGCCCTCGGTGCCGGCGTGGGCGGCGAGGCGGCCCAAACCGGGCGGCAGCACGTGGACCGTCGGCGGCTTGACTTCGGGCGCGGTCGGGTTAACATCGGACATCCATCACTCCTCAACAGTGGTGGTGAACGGCCCGGCGGTGTTGGCGCACCGTCGGGCTTTTTCGTTGCCGGCCGTCGGCCGGAAGCCCCCGCCGCGGAATCGAACCGCGGGGACCGCACGGGGGAGTCAGAAGGGGGTCGCGGCGACTTCGGCCGCCTCACGTGTTTCGGCGCACATCATCTCGTAGCAGTCCGGTCCGATGCCCCGGTCGATGCTCACAGGGTCGGTGAGCTGCCGTCGGCATCGGGCGCACCGGCCGTCGTGCATGACCCGCCAGCCCGCTTTCGAGATGTCCTCGGCGCGCCCCTCCCAGATGGCGAGCAGCACGCGCCGCACGATTTCGACCCGGGTGCTGTGGGGCGGGAACTTGCTCCCCTTCGTGAGCCGCACGATGCGCTCGGCGCGGGTCTTCGCGTCGGGTGCGGTGCCGATCGCGTTGCCCGGTTCCAGGACGCCGACGTAAACCGCTTTCTCGTGCTGCGGGAAGCTGTCCACGAACAGCCGCACCTTGTCGCTCAGCTCGACGGCCCGCACGCCGAAGACGTAGTGGGTGCGCCAGTCGCGCCCGTCCGTGCGGCTCTTCACGAACTCCTCGGGCAGTTCGACCGTAAAAACGGCCTGACCCGCGGTGAAGAACTCGCGGGTCAGTGTGGCGGTCGGTGTTGTCGGCTCGGTTGGCTTCGTGGCCGGTGGCTTTGGCCCCTTCTTTCCGGCGGTCTTTGTGGCCATGACTCGCTCACGTGTTCGGGTTTCGCTCATGCTCTTCAGAGCCGGACTCTTACCGGCTGACCCGTTCCCCTGGCTTGCGGTCGGTGATCTCCGGGTAGCTGCGCGCAACGCGCGGTCTTCGCTGCTGTGGCCCTTCGGCGCCCGTCCTTCCCTCATCCCGTTCAGGGGGAGACCGACTTCCGCATCGCGCCGTTGTTATCCGTCCCATCGTTGTCTCGCCGTTATGCCGTTATCCTCGACTTGGCTCACACACCGTGCGGTTATCTGCCGCGGGGCCGATGGGGTTCCTGCGTCTTCGTTCGTCGGGCCTTTCCGGGCGTCTTAGCGCTGCCGCGTTCGCGGGTCATAGCTGCGCGCCGGCGTTCCCTTCGGGGAAGTCGTCTCGTGTCGCGTTGTCAAAGAGCCGGTTTCGGCCGCCGTTCGTCAGCGGTGTAAAGTCATAATATATTCCGTGGGGAATTAATTCAATATAATTCCGTGGGGAATTTGAAGAAAATTCCATATGGTTTTTCCGCGCGGTGC
>DASWYH010000419.1:0-7351 GCA_036405095.1 Gemmata sp.
GCCACCTTGAAGTCCATGTCGCCGTAGTGGTCCTCGTCGCCCTGGATGTCGGTCAGGAGCGTGAAGTGCTCCTTCTCCATCACGAGGCCGACCGAGATGCCGGCGACAGGGCGCTTGATGGGCACGCCCGCGTCCATCAGCGCCAGGGTGCCGCCGCACACGCTCGCCATGCTCGACGAGCCGTTCGACTCCAGGATCTCCGACACCAGGCGGATGGTGTACGGGAACCGTGTGGGGGGCGGGATCACCGCCTTCAGCGAGCGCTCGGCCAGCATCCCGTGCCCGATCTCGCGCCGGCCCGGCGCCCGGATCGGCTTGCACTCGCCGACCGAGTACGGCGGGAAGTTGTAGTCCAGGAAGAACTTCTTCGAGTACTCGTCTTGAAGCCCGTCCACCTTCTGTTCGTCCGCAACGGTCCCCAGGGTGGCGATCACCAGCGCCTGCGTTTCGCCGCGCTGGAAGACGGCCGTGCCGTGCGTCCGCGGCAGCACCGCAACCTCGGCCGACACGTTCCGCAGTTCCTTCGGGGCGCGGCCGTCGATGCGGGTGCCGCCGAGCGTGATCTCGCGGAAGATGCGCTCCCGCAGCACCGCGAGCGCGCCCGACACCTGCGACGCCGTGTACTTCGGGTTGGTTTCGCCCTCGGGCAGGTAAACCTTCTTGATCTCGTCCTTGAACGCGTCGAGGACCGCGTTCCGCTCCTTCTTGCCCTGCGTGAGGTACTTCTCGCGGTACTCGTGGCCGTACTTCTGGTGCAGCTCCTCCGCGAGCGGGTTGTCGGTCGTCGCGGGGGGGAGTTCTTTCTCGGGCAGCCCGGCTTCGGTGCGCAGCCGCTCGATGAGGTCGATCAGCACCGCGCACTGTTTGTGCGCTTCCATGATCGCGTCGCCCATCTCCTGTTCCGGCATCTCACGGGCGAAGCCCTCGATCATGCACACGGCATCGCGGGTGGCCGCCACGATCAGGTCCAGGTCGCTCTCCTCCATCTGGCTGACCGTCGGCAGAACGACCAGCTCGCCGTTCACGCGGCCCAGACGCAACCCGCCGTAGGGCTTGAGGAACGGGATGTGCGAGATGTGCAGCGCGGCGGACGTGCCGATCAGTGCGAGCATGTCCCCGTCGTTCTCTTTGTCCGAGGACACGACGGTGCAGTGAATCTGAACTTCGTTGAAGTAGTTGGCCGGGAACAGCGGGCGGGAGGGGCGGTCGATCAGGCGCGAGGTGAGCGTCTCTTTGGTGCTGGGGCGCGTTTCGCGCTTGATGAACCCGCCGGGGAATTTGCCCGCGGCGTAAGTGCGCTCGCGGTACTCCACCTGGAGTGGGAAGAAGTCGCGCCCGGGGATCGGGGTCCCCTCAACGGCCGCGACGAGGACGCTGGTTTCGCCGTAGGTGACGAGAACGGCCCCGTGGGCCTGTTTCGCGAACTTTCCGGTTTCGAGGCTGAGCGTCCGACCACCGAACTGGCATTCAACACGAGCTGGCTTGACCGGCACGGATGTGACCCTTTCCGTTTTGCCGGCAGGAGGTTTGTTCACGGTCGCAAGTCACAAAGCCGCAACGTCGAAATCCACGCGGCCGAGCGAGCGACCGGTTTCCGACGTTGTAACTCGCGACCTGGGACAGACGCCGAGCGTCATTTGCGGAGGCCGAGCTTCCCGATGACCGCGAGATACCGTTCGCGATCCGTCTGCCGCAGGTACTTGAGCAGGTCGGCGCGTTGGCTGACCAGCTTCAGCAGCCCGCGACGGCTGGAGAAGTCCTTTTTGTGCGCCCGCATGTGCTCCGTCAGGGAGTTGATCCGCTTGGTGAGCAAGGCGACCTGCACTTCGGGCGACCCGGTGTCCGTGTCGTCCCGCCGGAACTGGGTGATGAGTCCGGACTTCTCTTCCTTCGTGATCGACATCGTCCCGGTCTCCGCTATCCCGCCGCGTCGCACTCCTGCCAATCAGTTACGAAACGACGTTTAGTTACACACACTTTCAGGATTTACGCAATGTACCGCCGCCCGACCAGATGACAAGGGGCGAAAAAGCGAAGGCCCCCGGAAGTACCGGGCACATTCTGCGGCCACCTCACCCGCCGGGTGAACTCTGGTGCCGTTCCCGCCCCCGTTCGGCCGAAACGCAAATCTTCGTGCGCGGGGCTCGATAGTCAAGTATAGCCGGTCGTCGCCGCCCGTCCCGCTCGCGGTGCGCAACGCCGCGGAGGCCCTCCCGATGTCCTCATCCAAACTTACGAGCTGGATCACCCGTTCGGCCACCAGCCGGGCCGTTCCGAAGACCACCACGGACCACGACCAGGCGCTCGAAACGATCCTCAGCCCGGCCCAGTTGCCGCCGGCCCCGGCGGTCGCGGTGCGAGTGGTCGAGGCGTCGGCGCAACCCGACTGCCTGCCGAGCGAGATCGGCGCGATGATCGCGAACGAGCCGGGGTTCGCGGCGTCGCTGCTCCGCACGGTGAACACCGCGCGCGACAGTGCGAGCCGGCCGATCAGCTCCGTGGACCGGGCCGTTCTCATGGTCGGGCTCAACAAGGTGCGGGCGATGGCCCTGGGGCTGTCGCTCCCGTCGCTGCGCCCGCAGGCCCGGTACAACCCGGCGGCCCTGGAGCACTCGCTCACGTCCATCAGCGGGGCCATCATCGCCCGCGACCTGGCGGCCAAGCGGGGGTATCCGGAGCCCGAAGAAGAACTGAACACCGCGCTGCTCCGGGACATCGGCATCCTCCTGATCCAACAGACGTACCCGACCGCATGGGCCGAGCACATGGCGCGGGGGGGCGATCCGCTGCTGACCGAGGCGTGCGCGAGGGAGCGCCAGGCGTTCGGGATCGACCACGCGGAGGTCGGCGCCGAGGTGCTGAAGCGGTGGGGGCTCCCGGAGGAGATCTACGAACCGATCCGGCACCACCACCACCCCGAAAAGCTCGCGGGCACGCCCCACGCGCCGCGGGCCGAGTTGCTCTGGTTCGCGGACCTGCTGACCCGCATCGAGGCGGTCGTCGAGCACCCCGAAGCGCTCGACCACATCCTTTCCGTGGCGTCCCGGCGGTTCGGCTTCACACTGGACGCGCTCGCCAACTTCCTGGACCAGGTGCGCCCGAAGATCCGCGAGTTCGCGGAGGTGCTGAACCGCGAGATCGGTCGGTGCCCGGATTACGCCTCGCTCCTGGTGACCGCGAACGCGGAACTGGCGCGGGTCCCACTCGGAAAAGTGGTCCCGGCGACCAAATAGCCGCCGCAAAACGCGGCCCACAAAAACAAAGAAGCGGGAGCTCCCGGCCACCGAATCACGGTCCGCCGTTCACACCCGCAAAGTCGGATCACGGAACCCGAAGATCAATCCGGCAGCCCGGACCGCGCCCCGGCCGGGAACAGCGCGTCGTCATCGTCGGGCAACCCGGGGAGCGCTTTCGCCCCCGCGCCGACCGGCGCCGGCACCTTCGCCTTCGTTGTGAGCACCGCCTTTCGGCGGTCCTTGTCGTCCGCGAGGCGCGCCTGAAGGCCCTTCGGGATGCCGCCCCACACGGTGGCGAGGTCGGCCAGCGTCTTCGCCGCGTTGAGCTGCCGCCGGTACTGGTCCTCGGGCGAAGCCACGTCCACCGGTTCGGCCGACAGCCACCAGTCGAACAGCGGCTTCCAGAACGTGGGGCCGGGGTGGTCGCACGTCTTCCCGTCCATCGCCGTGCAGCCGCGCACCTTCTCGACCCGGGCCGCGTGGTTCTCCACTTCCAGCCGGATGACCGCGTCGAACTCGTACTCGGTGTTCTCGCGCTGGTCGGTTTTCATACCGACCTTCTTGATTTTCGTTTTCCCGGCGTCGTCGATGCGCTCGTATTCGGATTTCACGCGCATGGTCGCGATGGTGTGCGCCCGCGGGTCGGTGAGGGTGGTGAGCATCTTCCGCTGTTCGGGCGTGATCTTGGCCCAGCCGCCGAACTTGTCACCCTTGTTGGCACGCGCGAACGCGTCCACCTGCTCCATCGCGCCGTGCCAGGCGTGCGAGAGCGAGTCGAAGATGACGATATCGAAGCCGGCGCCGACGAGGTACTCGTAGCACTCGGCGTAGCCCGCCGGGTGCTGGGCCGAGTGCGGGATCGGGCACACCTCGTACTCCCACTTCTCGCCGTCCATCGTGACCCCGTCGTACAGCCCGGCGGACTCGTTCTCGGAATCGGCGATGACGATCTTCTTGCCGATGCCCGCGCGCCGCAGCGCGAACGCGAGCCGCAGCGCGGTGAACGTTTTGCCGCTCCCCGACAGCCCTTCGAGGCTGATCTTGAGCGGGCGCCGCTGGCGCTTCGCCTTGCGAACTTCGAACATGGTGCACTCTCCTCGGACCCCAACAGAACACCGGAACAACGGTACACCTCCATCGTGCCGGCGCCCCCGAGCGGTTGAAATGTTCGCAGGTGCAGTAGTGGACATAAAGTCAATTTGCCCGCCCGCATAATCGGAACTCACCCGCGCTCCTGTTGTGCCCACAAGAGTCGGCGTTCGGCGCTCCGGAGGTGCTTGCATTCGGGCGCGGGCCGGCGAGAATAAGCGCGTGCATTCTCCCCTCATCAAAGAGACCACCGTGTTCATTCCCCGCGTCCAGCTCGTGCGCCAGACCGCTCCGCAACCGTCCGTCTCCGACGTGAGCAAGACCACACGGGAGCTGTGGCACAACTCGAAGACCGCGAAGCGGATCAAACCCGGAATGAAGATCGCGGTGGCATGCGGCAGCCGCGGCATCAACAACTACCTGGCGCTCGCGAAGGCCACGGTTGACGCGCTGAAGGAGATGGGCGCGCGGCCCTTCGTGGTCGCCGCGATGGGGTCGCACGGCGGGGCCACCGCCGAAGGTCAGCGCGAGCTGCTCGCGAGCTACCACATCGACGAAGCCCACCTCGGCGTGCCGGTCGTGACCGACATGGACGCGGAAAACATTGGCGCCAACTCCTGGGGCCAGCCGGTGTGGTGGGACAAAAACGCGCTGACGGCCGACGCGGTGGTCACGGTGTCGCGGGTGAAGCCGCACACGGACTTCCGCGGCACGTTCGAGAGCGGCATTCTGAAGATGCTCGTGATCGGGCTCGGGAAGCGGCACGGGGCGGACCAGGTTCACAGCTTCGGGACCCGCGGCCTGCGCGACATGATCCCGGAGTCCGGGCAGGTGATCCTCAAGAAGACGCCGTTCATCGGCGGACTGGCGATCATCGAGAACGCGAAGGAAGAGACCGCGAAACTCGAAGTGGTGGACCGTGACGACCTCCTCACGCGCGAGCCCGAGCTCCTGATCGAAGCACGCGGGTTAATGGGCCGGCTGCCGTTTAAGGGCGCGGACGTGCTCATTATCGGCGAGTGCGGCAAGAACTACTCCGGCGCCGGTATGGACCCGAACGTCGTGGGGCGCATGCTGATCGAGGCCACCCCCGAGGCCGAAACGAACGACCCGCGGATCGTGCGCATCGGGGTACTCGACGTGTCCGTGGAGAGCCACGGCAACGCGACCGGCATCGGGATCGCGGACCTGACCACAAACCGCGCGCTGGCCGGCATCGACCCGGGGCCATTCCGGATGAACAACCTGACGGCGCGCTCGCTGTGGCGGTCGAAGCTGCCGATCGGGTTCGACACCGACCGCGAGGTGATCGCCAATTGCGTGGAAACGTGCTGGCAGCCCGAACTGGAGAAAGTGAAGCTCTGCGTCATCCCGAACACACTCGAAGTGGTCGAGATGTGGCTCTCCGAACCGCTCCTGGCGGATGTGAAGGGGCAACCGCACCTGGAGCTCGTGGGCGAGCCGGTGGAACTGCCGTTCGATTCGAGCGGGAATTTGGTTCAGGAGAAGCTGTTCCCGCACAGTGTCCGCGGGCGTCGGGTAAAGGGGCACTGAAGGCCGTCATTCGCGCCTGAGGCACAGGTCGAGCACCCAGCACCCGCGGACGTGCGCCGCGCTCGTATCGCGGCAGTGGGTGAGGATGTCGTCGTTGTCACACCCGGCGTCTTGGAGGGCATCCGCCAGGACCGGCATCTGATCGAACGCCTGCTGGGCGTAGATGGCGTGAGCCAGCGCGATGACGTCCGACGTGCGCCACGCCGGGTCGAACCGCGGAGACACGAACGGGTTGGGAAAAATCTCGCGGATCAGTTCGGGCGTAGCGATACCGAATCGGACCATCGTCGGGGCAACCGCTTCGAGTGTGTCCGTCGGCGACGACGTGACCCGGACGATCGCTCGCATTACCGCGCCGAAGCACTCGGATTCATCCGAAGGCGTTCCCGACTCGCACCAAAGGTCCTCCGCAGCCTCCTTAAACACAGTGAGTGCGCTCTCGTCTTCGGCCGCCGCTTCGACGGCGGCTAACATAGCCGCTGCGCCTAATCGGCCGCCGAAGAAATCCCGACAGCACGCCGCTACAAGCAGGCGAAGTTTGCGCACGCTCGCGCTGAATCCGAGATGGCTGAACAGTTGTGTTGCGTCTTCGCAACCGCTCCAGTCAACCGGAGCCGGGAGCTGCTGGGTGTGTTGAACGAGTGCCAGCTGGTGGTGCTCCAACTCAACATCAAAGGCGCGCCCCCAGAACGTTAGAACCACCGTGACCTGCCAAGTTCCGGCGACGAGGGCTTTCACTTCGCCCTCGCTATTCATGAACGAGCCGCTCGTAACCCGAACGCGGTCCCCGGGGTAAAGCGCGGTCAATTCCGGTAGCGGTCCTGCGAGCGCGGGCGGTGTGGGTTCGGGAATGCTCGGATCTTCCATCGCGTCGTATAACCGGGGGTATCCGTGAGGGCGTCGGTCGGCGCGCTCGATGTCGGATAGAAGCACCCGGTCGTGTTCCAAATCGATCACCAGCACCCTGAGCCAATCGCCCAGACTTCCCGCCTCAATCGGTCGCCCTTCGGAGTCGTGCCAGAATCGAATGATTTGCCCGCGCGCACCGGTCCACACGCCAACCGTGTCTACGCAAATGAAATCGCCGTTATCGTTTGACATGATGGGCACCCAGGCGGCGTGCCACCAACCGGGGTGCTCTGAGCCGGCCCAATTCGCTTCGGCGTAAGCACCGCGCTCTTCGTATCTGTGTCGGGTTTCATCGAGAGGTAGCGGACGTTGCCAGAATGGTCCAGCCGCGCCAGCGGACCACGAAACACCGGCTGGCAACCCGTTCCGCCAGCGGTAGAAGGCGCGGACGTCATCCGGCAGTGTGCGGCCGATGTCGCGTTCGAGTTGGTTGAGTTCGGCGTCGGTGGCACCGGGGTTCATGGCGTCGAGAAATGCCGGCTGGTGCTCGCGCATCCAGCGCTCCAGACGTTGGAGCGTGTCCTGCGTGCGGGGGCGGGAAGACATGCGGGCTCCACGGGAGT
>DASWYH010000420.1:0-4840 GCA_036405095.1 Gemmata sp.
TGGCTCGCGCGCAACGGAACCACATCGGGTTCGCGCTGCGCGCCTTCGTCCGGTTGGAGTGGCATCGGTTCAACACCGGGGTCACTTGGTTTGCCGCCAAACTCGCCATCATCCGAGAGGCCCTGCGCCAATTCCTTGCGCACCCCACTTACCAACTGCCAACTGCGTAACTCCTATCTGTTTCTTGTGGTGCAGACCTTCCTGTCTGTGCAATACCTGAGTGGCACACGGACAGGAAGGTCTGTGCCACCAGACCAAAGACAAAAAAGGCACTATTAACCGGCACGAAAGGTGCGCGTGGCTGTTGTTCCGGTTTGGAATTTGGGCCGCTTGCGCGCGTGGTGCGTTCGCGTCGGTTGTGCCCCTCACCCGCGAGCGTGTCGAAGCGACACGCTCGCGACCTCTCCCCGCTGGGCGGGGCGAGGTGAAGACCGGGCGCGCCTCGGGACCGTCCGCCGGGGTGTGCGCAAACTCGAGCACCGACGCTCCACCTCGCCCCGCTCGGCGGGGCGAGGTCGCAAGCTCCCGTCCTCGGGAGCGTGCGGGTGAGGGGCAACAACCGACACAGGCACACCACACGCGCCCAACCCGAAGCGACCGTGCACGAGCGGGAATCGGCCCCAAGGTTCGACGCGGCACCGCCGCACGCGCGGATCTCAAGCCCCAAGTCACGGCACAGACTCCCCCAACGGTGAGGATGTTGCGCGCCGGGGTAATATCAGCCGGGCCCCGTATCAGTTTGGAACCCGCACTGAGACCGGCGCCCCGTCGGGCGGCGCGTCCCCTTCGACCTTGTAGAAGAACTGAATCATGGCCGCGGTGCTGAGCGCGCCGAACGTGTGCCAGAGCCAGTGGCAGCCCATCGGCAGGTACTCGGCGCTGTGCTGGTCGTAGAGCCGGAAGAACCAGCCGATTGCGAAACTGATCGCCCCGGCGACCACCCAGCCGCCGTGCCGGAACCGCGTGCGCCACAGGACGAGGAGCACCGGCGCCAGAACCACCGGGGCCAGCGACGCGTACGACAGGTTGATACTGCGGTGCCGGTTCTGGGGACCGATCGCCGAGAAGATCAACCGGTGGCACAGGACGTAGAACGGGACGACGAGGAGCAGCACCCAGAGGCGCCGGCGCCCGAGAAACCGGTACGCCATGAACGCCGCGCCCGCGAGACCGAGCAACTGGATCGGAACCACGTCGAGCAGGAAGAACCAGCGCGACCGCCGCGTCCCGTGGAACAGTGTCCCGCCGATCCCGCCCGCGAGCAGGATCGGCAGGCAGCACACCAGGAACGGGAACTCGCGATACCGCCCGCGCACCTTCCAGAGCCACGCCAGCGCGATCCAAATAAAGAAGCTGGCGGTCACCGTGTTCCACGGCTCCGCGACCAACGGCGCGTCCGGGGTGTAGGGGTCGGGCGGCGTCTCGATGTACGCCGGTCCGAGGTCCGGGAGCCGGTCGGTTGAAACCCGCGCCCCGGTGGTTACTGGTGCGGCTGCGTCCGTGTCGGGCGGCTGGGGCATCGGTGCTCCGATAATTCCGTATGCTACGGGCGGAAGTGATTGTAACTGTTACCCGGAACGGTGTCGCAAGGCCACATTTCGTAGGGTTTTGCGGAACTTCGGAAACTTCGGAAGGAGTTCTTGACACCCCCCGAATCCGTTCCTAAGAAGCGCCTACCTTTGACCGCACCTGGGGCTTTTCGGGTCCGGTTCCCGTACACGGCGGGGTGGTCCGCTGCGAACCTGTGTGCACCTTGACCGCTCTACCGACGAGACCGTTAACTCCGACGCGGGGCCCAGCGCCCACCCGCGAACGGGTTCGAGAATTGGATTCTAGGCCGGGGGACGCCGATAGCAGTGGGGCTATCCGGTCCAACGGCCGTTACCCGTACACAAGGATCGACCGCATGGCTGCCAATGTCCTTTCCCTCGAACTCGACCCGACGGATTGTCCGTCGTGGCTCGATGAACTGCTCGCGCCGGTTCTCGCTGCCGACGACGACGAGGACGAGTTCGAGGACGATGACGACGACGATGACGACGATGACGACGACGACCTGGACGACCTGGACGATGACGACCTGGACGACGAGTTCGACGACGAAGATCTAGACGACGAATTCGATGACGATGATGACCTGGACGACGACGAAGACGACGAAGACGACGAAGACGACGAAGACGACGAAGACGATGAGAAGCCCCAGCCGCCGAAGAAAGCGCCGAAGAAATAACCCCGAAGGGCGCTAATTCTGCTCGCGCTCACGGGAACAGTGGCCCGGCGTGATCCCGGGGGGCTAACGCCGGGTAAACAGAGCCGAATCTTTCTGTCGCAGTCACCCTCTCAATCTGCGACCTAGAATAATCTGGGGGGCCGAACGAGAGGGTGGTTCCGTAATGCTTCCGACCGGTACTCGATCGTTGCCCGCCGCCACGAAGTGCGCGAAGTCGCCGGCGCGCGGTGGGCTCCACCAGCGCGTGGCGCGATTCGTGGGCCGCAACTGGGCGCGCCTCGGGTACGCGTATCACGTCGAACCGACCTGGCTCGCGGTGAACCACGTAACGTTCCCCGTGCGCGGGCTCCCGCCCGCGCTCGCCGGGCTACGGATCGGTCAGCTGAGTGATTTTCACTGTGGTGGACACATCCCCTCCGGTTACCTTGAAGACGCGGTGGCCCGGACCGCAAACGAGAAGCTGGACCTGATCGCGCTGACTGGCGACTTTATCGACCGCGGCCCCGAACACGCGGCTCCCGCAGCGAAACTGTTTCGGCACCTGAAGGCGCCCTTGGGGGTGTTCGCGGTGCTGGGCAACCACGACTTTTCCGTTCACACGCCCCGCGGCGCGCGGAAATATCCCGGCCTGGATCGCGTTGTTGCCGAAGCCCTTGCTGCCGAGGGGGTGACCGTTCTGCGGAACCGACCGGCGATCCTGTCGCGCGCGGGTGCGAATTTGGCGGTTGCCGGTGTTGACGATCTTTGGAGCGGAGAATCCGATCTCGGCTCCGCGCTCGGTTCCGTGTGCGAGCACACCCCGCGCGTCCTTTTGGCGCACAACCCGCAATCGGTCGAGCAGCTCAACGGGCACCGCGCCGACGTGATCTTGAGCGGTCACACCCACGGCGGGCAGATCAACTGGCCCGGATTGGGGCGCCTGTTCCTGCACAAGAGCGCCCGCCGGTGGGCCGCCGGGGCGTATGCGGTGCCCGGCGGGCACCTTTACGTGAACACCGGGGTCGGCTTCGGTTGGCGGTTCCGGTTCGGCGTGCGCCCCGAACTCGCGGTCATCACCCTTCAGCCGGAGTAGACACGGGGAAGGGTCGGGGGGTAGTCTGAGGGCGAGTGAAAAAGTCAGCAGCACGACGTTCGGGTTCGGTTTTCACTCTTACTCATACTCGCATCTCAACTCATGGATGAACTGTCCCTCGTCACCGGCGGCGCCGGGTTCATCGGTTCGCACCTCGTCGAAGACCTCGTCCGCCGCGGGCGCCCGGTGCGCGTTCTGGACGACCTCAGTACCGGACTGCGGTCCAACCTCGCGCACCTCAACGGCCTGGAAGTGATCGAGGGCAGCCTCACCGACCCGGTCGCGGTTACGCGTGCGGTGCAGGGGGCCGGGGTGATCTACCACCTCGGTGCGCTGGCATCGGTGGCGCGCAGTGTCGAAGCCCCACTCGTCACTCATGCGGCGTGCGCCACGGGCACGCTGAACCTCCTGGACGCGGCCCGGAAGAGCGGTGTGCGGAGGGTGGTGTACGCGGCCAGTTCGAGCGCCTACGGTGGGCAATCGTCGACCGCCGGGCAGACGGAGGACCTGCCGCTCGTGGCGAAGTCGCCTTACGCGGCGGCGAAGCTCGCGGGTGAACTCTACATGCAGGCGTTCGCGCACACCTACGGGATCGAAACCGTCCGGCTGCGGTTCTTCAACATTTTTGGCCCGCGCCAGAGGTCCGATAGCCCGTACAGCGGGGTCATCGCGCTGTTCACCGCGGCGATGATGGCCGGCCGCGCGCCGAACATTCAAGGCGACGGCACCCAGTCGCGCGACTTCACGTTCGTGCTGAACGCGGTGCAAGCGCTCACCCGGGCCGCCGACGCCCCGGACGCATCCGGCAACGTCTACAACGTCGGCACCGGTCGCAGCATCACGTTGTTGGAACTGGTCGCGGCACTGAACCGGGTGCTCGGAACCAACTTGGTTCCGAGCTTCGGAGCACCGCGCGCGGGGGATGTGAAGTTTTCCAAGGCGGACATCCGCCGCACCCGCGCCGACCTCGGCTACGATCCCGTTTACACCTTTGAGGACGGGCTGCGCCAGACCGTCGAGGCCCAGCGCGCGGTGCGCCCGATCCCGGCCGTGAAATAACCATCCGCTCGGGGTAGCCAGCTCCAGAGGCGAGGTGACGGTGGTGAGCTGCGCGGCGGCAGGAGCCGAAGGCAGTTCACCACCGTCAGGCTGTTATCTGGCGAACACTTTACTTCTTGTCCGCAGGCTTCTCGCGCATCTTCTTGTCGTAGGCTTCTGCCTCTTCCAAGCTGATCAGGTCGTCGTGGTCCGAGTCGAGGGTGTCGAACTCCGCCCGGCTTCCGACGAACTCGCCGCGGGACACGTCGCCGTCGCCGTTCCGGTCCATCTTGCGGAACCACAGCGGCCCTTTTGTGGGCACCGCCACCTGGTTCTGCCCCCCGTAGTACATCACGGCCTGAGTGCCGACATTGTACCGATCGTAGGATCGCGACAGTCGGAGCGAAATCGCCGGCTGAATGACGTTCTTGGTGATGACGGTCGCGCCGGGCTCTTCCAGTGCGATCAGCCGGTCCCACGCGGTGCGCAGCTCGCGC
>DASWYH010000421.1:0-10605 GCA_036405095.1 Gemmata sp.
GTACGACCTTCACCATTTTCACGGTCTTGCCGTCGATCTGAGCCTTCACCGTCTCGTCGGCGCGGGCGGCGGCTTCGAGGGCCGCGTCGTCGATCTCGGCGGGCACCTTCAGTACGGCTTTCTTCTTGCCGTTGATCTGCACCGGTACTTCGATCTCATCGGCCTTCACCAATTCAGGATCGAACTTCGGCCACGGTTCATAGGCGAGTGTGGTGGTGTGCCCCAACGCGCGCCACAACTCCTCCGCGATGTGTGGGGCATACGGGGCCAGCAACAGCACGAACGGTTCCAGCGCGCTGCGCGGCCGGGCTTCCAGTTTGGTAACGTGGTTCACGAACTCCATCATCGCGGAGATCGCGGTGTTGAAGTTCAACCCCTCGGTGTCCTTTGTCACCTTCTGGATGGTGCGGTGCAGCACGCGGAGCGTGTCACGGTCCGGCTCGACGTCTTTCACCGCCGGGCTCAACGTCAGCGTTTCGGCGAAGTCGTCAACGATCAGCCGCCACGTGCGTGACAGGAAGCGGTAGACGCCCTCGACGCTCTTTGTGTTCCACGGTTTCACAGCCTCCAGCGGCCCCATGAACATCTCGTACAGGCGCAGGCTGTCGGCCCCGTACTCCTTCACGATGTCATCTGGGTTCACCACGTTCCCGCGCGACTTCGACATCTTCTCTGCCTTCCCACTCACCTCGATCTCTGTGCCCTTCAGGTACGTTTTGCCCTTCTTCTTCTCGATCCGTTCTTCGGGCAGTGGGATCGCCGGCTTCTCCACGCCCGGTACGCGCAGAACGTAGCTCTCCGCGGGAGCCTCTTCCTTCTGAGGTACGCGGAACGCGAGGACGCCTTCTTCGGCGAATTTATCCTTGTTCGCGGCGTAACTCTCGGGCGTGACGTGATACTCGTACTCACCCAGAATCATGCCCTGGTTCACCAACCGCTGGAATGGTTCCGGGCACGGCAGGTAGCCGCGGTCGAACAGCACCTTGTGCCAGAACCGCGCGTACAGCAGGTGCAGAACGGCGTGCTCGGCCCCGCCCACGTACAGGTCGATCGGGAGCCAGTGTTTCAGCTTCGCCGGGTCGGCGAACGCGGTCGCGTTCTTCGGGTCGATGTAGCGCAGGAAGTACCAGCACGACCCCGCCCATTGCGGCATCGTGTTGGTCTCGCGCGCGTACTTCGCGCCGCCCACCTCGACGTTGACCCAATCAGCCGCCTTCGACAGCGGGCCTTCGGGCGTGCCCGTTGGTTTGAAGTCTTCCAAGTCCGGCGGGACCAGCGGCAAGTCGGTCGGAGAGAGCGCGACCAGTTCCCCGTTCGGCCCGTGCAGCACCGGGAACGGTTCGCCCCAGTACCGCTGGCGGCTGAACAGCCAGTCCCGCAGCTTGTAGTTCACCCGCCGGTGACCCACCCCGCGGCCCTCCAGCGAGACGGTGACATCACGCTTCGCTTCCGCGGTCGCCAGCCCGTTCAGGCGCCCGCTGTTGATCGCAATGCCCTCTTCGCAGTACGGCTCCTTGAGGTCCGAAACGGTGCTGCCGGTCTTCGCCAGCCATTCGTCGGTCGGCCGAACCACGGTGACGATCGGCAAACCGAACTCTTTCGCGAACTCGAAGTCACGTTCGTCGTGCCCCGGAACGGCCATGATCGCGCCCGTGCCGTAGGTCGCCAGGACGTAGTCCGCGATCCAGACCGGGATCTTCTCGTTGCCCAGCGGATTGATGGCGTAGGCGCCCGTGAACACGCCGGTCTTTTTCTTCGCGGTTTCGGTGCGCTCGAAGTCGCTCTTGCGCGCCGCCGCCTGTTGGTACGCTTTCACGGCGTCTGCGTGCGACGGCGTGGTGATCTTCGCGACCAGCGGATGTTCGGGCGCCAGCACCATGTACGTGGCGCCGTACAGCGTGTCCGGGCGGGTGGTGAACACGCGGACGCTCTCGTCGTGGTCCGCTAACTTGAACTCGACCTCGGCGCCTTCGCTCTTGCCGATCCAGTTCCGCTGCATCTCCTTGATGGAGTGCGACCAGTCCAGGGGCTCCAGGTCGTCCAGCAGCCGCTCGGCGTAGGCCGTGATCCGCATCAGCCACTGGCGCAGCGGCCGGCGCTCAACCGGGTGCCCGCCGCGCTCGCTCTTCCCGTCAATCACTTCTTCGTTCGCGAGCACGGTGCCGAGCGCGGGGCACCAGTTCACCGGCACTTCCGCTTGATAAGCGAGACGGTGATCGTCCTGGTACTTTTGCACCGCGGCGCCGCCCTGTGCCCGGACGGCGTCGGGGATCGTCAACTCGGCGATGGGGCGCCCTTTCTTCGCAACGGGGTCGTACCATGTGTCGTAGATGGTCAGGAAGATCCACTGCGTCCACTTGAAGTAGTTCGGGTCGGTGGTATCGACCTCGCGGTCCCAGTCGTAGGAGAAGCCCAGCGCCTTGATCTGCCGCCGGAAGGTGGTGATGTTCTGCTGCGTGGTGATCCGGGGGTGAACGTTCTTCTCGACGGCGTACTGCTCGGCGGGCAGCCCGTAGGCGTCCCAGCCCATCGGGTGCAGCACGTGGAAATTGTTCATCCGCTTGAAGCGGGCCAGGATATCCGTCGCCGTGTACCCTTCGGGGTGCCCGACGTGCAGCCCGGCGCCGCTCGGGTACGGGAACATGTCCAGGATGTAGTACTTGGGCTTACCTTCGGTTCCTGGTGCACCGGGGTCGGGCGTTTGAAACGTCTTGTTCGTTTCCCAGAACTGTTGCCAGCGGCGTTCCACGTCGGCGGGGTGATAACTCGGCATCGCGCGGCCTTTGGTGCGTTGTGAATGAGTTGGGTTGGCTTACGCGGGCGCGAAACCCGCGTCCAGAAAAGTGAGGCGAGGGGGCCGAGCGAGGTTCAGCCCGCGCGGAGCAGGTCGCGGATCGGCCACACCTTCACACACCCGTCGCTCCCGGCGGTGAAGAGGCGCGAGCCGTCCGCGGATACCGCCAGCCCCGTAACCGCGCCGAGGTGCCAGTCGAACACCGCGCGAAGGCGGAGCGCGTCTTGTGTGAATACAAGCAAGCGCCCGTTGTACGCGCCGGCGAAGACGAACGCGCCGGTGTGGTCGACCGCCAGCGCCGAGACGAAGTCGTTTTTGGCGCTCAACTGCCGCTGGCTCGCCGTTGGGACCGAATACAGCGGCCGGGCCGTGTCGGCGTCGCGCGCGGTGAGTTGGCCGCCGCTTTCGCAGTACAGGCGCTGTCCGTCGGGCGACAAGGCGACCTGCCGGACCGATGAGCGGATCTCGACTGTTCGGGTCATCGTGCCGAGATCGTACACCGCGAACCCGCCCCCGCAGCAGGAGAATCGCGTACCGCCCGGGGTCACGGAGAGTCGTCCCCGTGCCGCCGTAGCTAGCTCCACGCTCCTGACCGGTTGGCCGGACGGCACGCGAACCACCTCGGCCCAGCCCCGGTCGTGAAGCGCGTACCGGTGGAACAGGGCCAGTCCGGGGTCGGGCAACGGGATGATGCGAAGGCCCGAGGGGGCGTACTCGCTCTCCGGTTCGATTCGCGTTGGCGGGTCCGTCGTCAGATCGAACGCCGCGAACAGGGTCGCGCCGGTTGCGAGCAGGTAGCGACCATCAGCGGTGAGGCCCACATCCATGACGAGTGGCTCGCCGAACTTGATTGTGGTGCGTGTGCGATTCAAGATGTCCCAGTACGTCACCGAGTTGTCACCCTCGACCGCCGCGACGCGCGTTCCGTCCGGAGAGCACGCAACCGCCCGGAGCGGTTCCCGGGCGCCGTGCAACACCCCGGGGACGTTCGCGCGCAGTCCATCGGGGCCGAGTTCCTCCTTGCGGTCGAAGCACGGACCGCACATCGGCCCCATCCAGCTCAGCGAGTCCGGCGTGCCCACCGCGCCGCACCCGCAGGCGCACACCACCTGCTCGGTCCCGTTCATCGTGCGACGGCACACGTACTCGGGGTAGGCGTGGAACAGCGGCGGGCGGGTGTCGAGGTCGCTTTTCTGAAGCACCCGCTTCGCCTCGTCGTGTTCGATGCGCCGCCCGCGCATCACAACGTGTTTGCGGCTGATGGCGTCGGTCCACCACGCGGCCAGAACCTGGGTCGCCGGGACGCCCCCGCGCCCGCCACGGAACATCTCATACCCTTCGGGGGCCTCAGCCGCGGCGCGGGCGAACTTGCGCCACTTCGCGGGCGCGTCTTCAAGCAACCGCGACCGGCACCGCTTGTTCGCCGCGGCCGTCGTTTGGGTCAGAGTGGCGACGATCGTGTCCTCGCTGGGGTCGATGAGCCGGACTTCGTGTTTGAGCATGATTTTCAGGAACGGGCGGCGGACCCACGTGGTGGTCTCGAATCGGAACGATCCGCGAACGCATTCCACGCGCGCGGTTCCGATACCATTTTACGGTCGCCGGAGCCGCTCGTAACGTGCCCGCTCTGTTCGGAAACCGTGCCCCTCACTGCTCACCGGGCGCGGCAGGGCACACCTTGAATGTCGGCGATGTGTCCGTCTTTGCCCCGGCTATGGGCGCGGCCTTTTTGTTGGTGGGAGTGGTGCCAACAGGGATGCGGCGCTTGGGCGCTTTTCCGTCAAGTGCCCCGATTTCCGGGTGCGGGGCCGCGAACCCGACGATGAGGCCTGGGCCGGACCGGTCACGGCGGACGCTTCACCGCTCGACTCGCAAGACCGGGTTCCGTGCGCGCAAAGAAACCCCTTCGTGCGGGACCCGGCTGGTGACCGACACGCCGTGTAGCAGCGGCCGTGCCGAAAGCCCAAAGGCACCGTAGGCTAGCCCGGAGCCGTGCCCCACGCGGCCGGCACATCACCCACCGGGTTCGGAACCCCAATGAAAGTCGAAATCGTCTCCATCGGCACCGAACTGACGAGCGGCCAGAACCTCGATACGAACGCCCAGTGGCTCAGCCGGCGGCTCGCCGAGATCGGTATCCCGGTCGCGTTCCACACCACCGTCGGGGACGACCTCAAGGACAACATCGCGTGCTTCGCGACCGCCACCGCGCGCGCGGACCTCGTAATCAGCACCGGCGGGCTGGGACCGACTCAGGACGACCTCACGCGCGAGGTCATCGCCGCCGTCGCCGGGGTGGAGCTAGTCGAAGACGCGCCATCGCTCGCGCACATCGCGGACCTGTTCGCTAAGCGGGGGCGCGCGATGCCCGACCGGAACCACGTGCAGGCGCTCATTCCTGTTGGCTCGGAGCCGATCTTCAACCCCGTCGGCACGGCCCCCGGGATCTGGGCGCAGGTGGGGCGCGCCACCGTAATTGCGATGCCGGGGGTGCCGTCCGAGATGTTCCGCATGTTCGCGGAGCAGGTCCAGCCCAAGCTGCTCGCGATGGGGCTCGGGGGCGGGGTGTTCATCCAGCGGAAAATCAACACCTTCGGCGCCGGCGAGTCCGCGGTGGAAGCCAAGGTGCTCGACCTCACGAGGCGCGGGCACGTGCCCGAGGTGGGCATCACGGTGAGCGACGCGGTGATCTCGCTCCGAATCCTCGCGCACGCGCCAACCCTCGCGGAAGCCGAAGCACAGGTCGCACCGACCGAGGCCGTCATCCGGGAGCGCCTGGGCGAACTCGTGTTCGGCACCGAGGAAGAAGAGCTACAGGACGTGGTGGTCCGGCTGCTCCACGAGAAGCGGAAGACGCTCGCGACCGCCGAGAGCATCACCGGCGGCCTGGTGGCTCACCGCGTGTGTTTGGTGCCCGGCGCGAGCGACTTCTTCCGCGGCGGTGTTGTGAGCTACACGAACGAGGTCAAGCACCGCGAACTCGGCGTCCCGCAAGAACTGCTGGACCGTTTCGGCGCGGTCAGTGAACCGGTGGCGCGGGCGATGGCGGAAGGGGTCCGGGCGAAGTTCGGCACCGACATCGGGGTTGCGACGACCGGGTTCGCGGGTCCGGGGGGCGGCACCGACGCGGACCCGGTCGGGACCGCGTTCGTGGGGTTGGCGCACGCGGGCGGGTGCGACGTGGTCCGGTGGGGGTGGCTCGGAACGCGGTACGAGATCATGAGCCGGACCGCGAAACTCGCGCTCAACGCCGTGCGGCTGGAGCTGCTCAAATGAACGAGGAAGCCGCGCTCTGGGCCGCGCTGGTTGCGAACCCGGGCGATGCCACGCTCCGGTTCGTGTACGCCGACTGGCTCCAGGAGCAGGACGATCCGCGAACCCCGTGGTTCCGTGACGAACAGCTCTGGGTTGCCGCACAGCCGTTCGCCCTTCAACCGCTTCTGAGCGGCATCGGCCCGGGACCGCTACACCCGGTCGAGCGCCTCCTGATCGCGGTCTCGGAAGGCTCGCCGCTCTGGAACGGGTTTATCTTCCATCATTTGGTGCGGCCGTTCGGATCGCCGTTCATCGCCCGGCTGCGCGCCTGGGGTGCAGAAGCGCCGATACCGCGCGGGCGCTCGGTTTACGGGCAACTCGCGCGCCTCCAGGAATACGCGCCGCCCAAACTCGAACCGGTTCCGAAACTCATCCGGCGGCTCACCGGTCGGGGCTGGTACGCGCAGTGGCTCGCGGTCATCGACCTCGGGCACCACGGCCCGGCCGCGGCGGACGCCGTTCCGAAGCTCATCAAACTGCGGTTGCCCGACGCCTGGGAAGCGGACGAGTTGTATTTCGATTCGTCGCGCGACAGGCCGCACCCGTTCTCGACGGCCATTTACCACACCCTGGGCTGTATCGGCCCGGCAGCGCAAGACGCAGTGCCGATGCTTGCTTCCGCGGGCTGGTACGATCACAGCGCCTACGCCGCGCTTGCGAAAATTCAGCCCGACCCGCTGGTCGTGCTCGCGCACATCACCGACGACGACGACGGCGACACGCGGGTGGGGCTCGGGGTCGTTCAGGAACTCGACCCCACGGGGACCGGCGCTCTGGCCCACGCCGTGCGTCACGAAACCGGGCGCAAGCGCTACTTGGCGGCGGAACGGCTCGGCCAAATGGGCCGTCACGCAGCACACGTCTTGCCGGTGCTGACCGAGGTGCTCGAATCTCTGGGTGACATCTGGGACCGCGAACTCGCCGAAATGCACATTCGCGAGGCGGTCGAGCAGATTTCACACGCCAACTGACCACAAGTGCCCCATGCCGCCCTCAACCCGTGACCCGGCCGCGATCGTGACCGGTGGCGGGCGTGGGATCGGGCGCGCCACCGGCATCAGTGACCCAGTTTCGCCTTCGCGTCGTCCAGGATGGCCTTCGTCGCGGTGGCGCCGACCCGGGTCACCCCGATCGCACGCACCTCCATGAGCTTTTCGAACGTGCGCACCCCGCCGGCGGCCTTCACCTGAACCCACGCGGGGCTGTGTTCGCGCATCAACTTGAGGTCTTCCACGGTCGCGCCGGTTTCGGCGTAGCCGGTGCTCGTCTTGACCCAGTCGGCACGAACCTCGCCGCAGATCCGACACAGCATCTGCTTGTGTTCGTCCTTCAAGTACGCGTTCTCGAAAATCACCTTCACTTTCGCCACCCGCGCGTGAGCCGCCCGAACCACTGCGGCGATGTCATCGGCCACGTAGTTCCACTCGCCGCTCAGCACCTTGCCGACGTTCACCACCATGTCGAGTTCGGTGGCTCCGTCCGCGAGCGCCTGTTCCGCCTCGAACACCTTGACCGCGGTGAGGTGCCCGCCGTGCGGGAAGCCGATCACCGTGCTGGCCTGAACCGTGGTCCCGGCGAGCAGTTTCGCGGCCAACCGCACCGCGTAGGGCTTGATGCACACCGACGCGACGTTCAGCTCACAGGCCAAGTGACACCCGGCGACGAGGTCCGCATCGGTGAGGTGCGGTTGGAGGAGCGAGTGATCGAACATCCGGGCCAGTTCCGCGATCGTCGGGTTCGACATTCAGCACCTGTGCGAGAAGGGGTCGGGGTCGTGCGGTTCGTGAGCGTTCCCTGTCAGGATAGCGAGGTTGCGCCGCGATCGACCGACCTTGACCGCATTTCGGGGTGTGGTATGCGTGGAAGCTCTCTCGAATTCTCGCGCCGTGAAACGGAGAGCCCCGCATGCTCCGCCTCATTCTTACTGGGTTGCTCAGCGCCGCTTACGCGTCGCACGCGCTCGCCGATTCGCAGCCGTACCGGGCCACGGTCACTGACCCCGAGGTGACGTTGCGTGCCGGCCCGGGCGACAAGTTCCCCGATACCGGCGTGCTCCGCAACGGCGCAGAAGTGGTTGTTGAACAGGAGGCCGAGAACGGCTGGCTCGCGGTCCGCGCATACGGGTCGGTCAGTTGGATCGCCACACAATTCATCCGGGACCCAACGGAAGGCGGCCCCGCACCGAGGAACGTCTTCGTGCACGGCGAGGAGGAGGTCACACTCGCGGCCGGAAAAGTGGGGCTCGACCAGCCGCTCGACATTCGACGGGTCAAACTCCCGAAGGGAACGACGCTCCTCGTTCTCGGGCCAAAGGTGACTTACAACAAGCGGACGTGGTACATGGTTCAGTCGCCACCGGGCGACCTGCGCTGTCTGCCCAAAACCGCGGTTCAGTTCGCAAAGCCGGCGGTCAACAACTTCACGGTACGGATCAACGAGGGCCTGACCCCGGTGCCGCCGGGGGCGAGCCCGAGTTCCCCGCTGCCGAGCGCCCCGGCGACCTCGGCCGGAGGGGCGCTCCCCACGAAGCCCGGTTCGGACATCACCCCCGTCACCGCCGGGGCGGATACGGCGAAGCCCGCGGTGAACCATCCGCTCTGGGCACAAGCGGAAGCAGCCGAGCGCGAGAACCGGCTCACGGACGCGGTGGATCTGTACTTCCGGTTGGCCGCGGAGATGAACCGCACGAACGGCGACCACGACCTTGCTAATCTGTGTTACACGCGGATGCACGCGATCCGCGAGAAGCAGCGCGGCATCCGCGGGATGGGTGCTCCGGCATCGGTTCCCAATGTGCTGAAGCCGCCGGTCAGGGACGAGATCAGCGCACGTCCCGTCACGAGGGACGAGCGCGGCGTGCGTGCGGGAACGCCGGAACCGCTCCCGCCTGCCGCGACGGAAAAAGAGGACCGCGCGGAGTGGCAAACCGGTACGCTCCGGCGCTCGAACCTCACACCCGATGGCCCGAACAAGCAGCTCTACTTGCTCGAAACGCCCCAGGGGTTCGTGACGATGTACGTGACCGCGGGGCCGGGTGTCGAGTTGAACGGCTACCTCAACAAGCGGGTTAACGTCCTCGGCCGTACAACGTCGCGCACGGGACTGTCGAAGCCGTACCTTGTTGCAACCGAGGTCGAAGCCGCTCGCTGATCGCAGGCGGAAGTGACCAAAGCGAACGGGCGGGATAGGGTTCTTACCCATTCCCCCTCAACACCTCGCATCTGTTCGCCGCTCGGGCGGTGGCGATCCCACCCCCCGGTTGGAACCTGAGTGCGGCGTAGTGACATGGGGGCGCCGGCCGAGTGCGGGGCCGGACCGCACGGAGGCGAGCCCGGTGGGGCGCATCGACCAGAGATCGGTGCTGCTGACCGTGGCGCCCCAAGTCGGTCTTCTGACGGACACGGGCGGGAACCGCTTGTGGTCGCCGCGAGCACACCAACGGCGGAATCCCGAACACTTTTGTGCGCTCGTGGCCCGGCCCAGAGCCCGTAGCGGGTGAGCGGTTACCCCGAGATGATCTGCTTGCGGCGCTTGATGTAGTCCCACACCACGAACCGATCGAGTTCCCGGCCCGCCGTGAACACCACCCGGCCCTTCGTCGCTTGCGCCATCCTGTACGCGAACTGCACGTCCTCGTGGGACTGGTTCCAGTTCTGGAGCAGGAAGATGTTAATGGTGATCCCGTCGCGGGCGCAGAGCAGGGCCTCGCGCATGGTCGCCTCTTCGGTGCGCCGGTCCGGCGGGTAGAGCATGAACACCGTGCTGCCCTCGAAGTGCGCCGTCGGCAGCCCATCGGTTATGAGCACCACTTGCTTGTTCGGGGTGTCCTGGTTCGTGAGCATGCGCCGCGCGGTCTGGAGCGCGTGCTGGATGTTGGTGAAGTGGTGCGGGATGCGGAACTCGCTCACGTTCGGGTTGCTCATATCCTGCTTGAGCCGGACCACCGGGTTGAAAATGGTGACCGGCTTGGGCATCAGCCCGGCGATCTCCGAAACGTGCCGTGGTTTCGCGAACGTGTACATCTCGATGAACTGGAGGAAGTCGCCGGGGTACTCGCTGCGGATGAGCCCGTCCAGCGCGAGCCCCATGCGCTTCACGTTCACGTACAGCCCGTCGTAGCGCATCGAGCCCGACATGTCCAGCAGCACACACGTTGCGGCCTTGGGGTTCACCCGGGTGCGGTGAATGAGGATGTCTTCGGGCTTCATCTTCACTGGCAGCCCCGGTCCGGCTCTCAGCAGGGCGTTCACCATGCTCGCCGGGATGTCCATCTGGGAAACGGAGTCGCCGAACTCGTAGGGCTTCGTCTGGGGCGATTCGACGGCCCCTTCGCCGGTCACGGCGTCCGGGTGGCGCCCGCTGCGCGAGGCCTGGAGGTCGGCGAAGATCTGCGTCAGCACCTTCGACTGGAACAGCCGGAGCGCTTTGGGGGTGAGCCGATATTTGCCCGCCCCGTCGCTCTCCAGCCCCTGCTTTTCGGCCTGCTCCTTGATGTG
>DASWYH010000422.1:0-13597 GCA_036405095.1 Gemmata sp.
ACCGCCGCCGCCGCCGCGTCGAGCAGCGGGAACGCGAGCACCGCGCCGAGCCCGTCGGACGAGCGGCCCCCGTCAACTTCCTCCCCTCCCTTTTTCGGAGAGGGGGACGGGGGGAAGGGTTCCCCGCGCGCGACCACCCTCGTTCGGGTTTCGGGCCGGACCCGTTCGGCCACGTGCAACCCGGCCCGTGCCGCCGGGCTCGCGACCAGCACCACGAGCCCGAGTTCGGCGGCCCGCGCCGTGAACCCGGCGATCGCGGCGATGTCCGAACCGCCCACCGCACCGAACCGCCCCATCGGGTCGTCGGCGGGTTCCTTCAGCGCGAGCACGCGCTCGGCAACGGTCACGCTCTCGGCGCCCACCGCGTCCGCGGCGACCACTTTCAGATGAGCCGCGTGCGCGAGGTCGGCCTCCTTCTGACCGGCCTCGAACGCGGCCCGGAACTCGTCGGCGGTGAGCGCGGGCTGCTTCTCGAAGTCGCACGAGCCGGCGCGGGTTTTGAGGGACCGGTAGCGGTGCGACTCCACCAGCGCATCGCACCGCGACCCGACGTCGACCACCACCAGTTCGGCGTGCGCGGACTTCGCGAGGACCGCGGTCACCGCGCCGCCGGAAACGAGGTCGTGGATCGCGTCGCTGATGGCGCTCTCGGCGTCCGGCCCGTGGTCCGCGGCGAACAGCACCAGCCGGCGGGGGGTCGTAACCGGTCGGAGCGTGCCCTGCGCGGCGCACAGGCGCTCCGCCAGGGCGTGCAACTCGCCGAGCCCGCTCGCCGGCGCGGACAGGGAAGCGAGGTGGGCACTGATCTCGGGCTGGGTCGGGTCCGACATGTGAAGAACACCGGGGAAATTGAATGGCGGAACGCCCGATTGTACGCGGCACGCCCGGGGTTTTTAGGATTTCAGTAGTTCCGAGTTGTCAGTGCTCAGCGATCAGTTCGGAGGGGAGCCCGCTCCGCGTGTCCTTCCAACCCCGTGTTTACTTCTCTTCGGGCCTGCCCACTGACGACTAACCACTGGCGACTTGAACCTACCAGGTTTGGCGGGCCGGCCGGCGCGATCCCGTTCGGAACCGCCCGGCGAGCGGCCCGCGTCCGGGGCGCGCGCGCCGAGCGGGGCTACTCCAGCTTGGCCTTCAGCGTCAGCTTCTTGCCCTTGCGGTCCACGACGATGTCGATCGTGGTGCCGGGCTTCTGCGCGCCCATCGCGGTCATGTACGCCCCGATGTTCGGCACCGGCTTGCCCGCGATCTCGACGATGATGTCGCCGTCCTTCATCCCCGATTTCTCGGCGACGCCGCCCGGGCTGACGCCTTCGAGCCGCAGCCCCTCCCCCTCGAACATGTAGTCCGGCAGGATGCCGAGCCGCGGGCCTTGTGGCCCGCGGGGCGCCTCGGTCGGGTCGCTCCACGGGTCGCGCACGGCCTGGAACTTCGGCGCGGTGCTCCGCGTGAGCAGGTCGTCGGCGAGCGCCTGCGCGAAGTCCGTGGTCTTCTTCAGGCCCTCGATGTTGATCTTCTCGGGCACGTCGGTCGGGCGGTGGTACTCGCCGTGCGTCCCGGTGTAGAGGAACAGCACCGGGACCTTCTTCCGGTAGAACGAGTCGTGATCGCTCGGGCCGGTGCCGGCCTTCACCGCGCTCACCTTGAAATCGGACCTGGCGCTGACCTCGTCTACGAGCGTTTCGAGCCCCGACCCGGTGCCGGTGCCGTACACCACGAGGCGGTCCTTTTTCCCGAAGAGGCCGAGCCAGTCGATCGGAACCGGCTTCGTGCGGCCGATCATGTCCATGTTGATCATGGCCACGGTCTTGTCGAGTGGGAACAGCGGGTCCTTGCAGTAGTGAATGGACCCGTAGAGGCCGCGCTCCTCGGCGCTGAACCCGATGAACACCAGCCGGCGCCCCTGCCGGTTCTTGATGGCGCCGTAGTGGCGCGCGAGCTCCATGAGGCCGGTCGTGCCGCTCGCGTTGTCGTCGGCGCCGTAGTGGATCTTCCCCTTCCCGTTGCGATCCAGGCTGCCCCACGTGCCGTAGCCGACGTGGTCGTAGTGCGCGCCGATCACCACCGTTTCGTCCTTCAGCGGCCCGGCGCCTTCCAGCACCCCGACCACGTTCTTCACCTTCAGGTCCACGCGGTCCACGGTCACCTCGGCCGCCGCCTTCCAGCCCGTGAGGGCGAACGAGCGCGGTTTGAGGTCACCGTTGATGGCCGTTTCCAGTTCGGTCAGCGACTTCCACGGCCCGGCGGCGAGCACCGCGTCGAGAACGGCCCGCTTGACCATCATCACGGGAACCCCGGCCGGGGTGGTACCGGTCGCGTGGGCCGGGTGCGGTGCGAGCGCGTCGGTCTTCCCCGCGGCCCCCGTGTCGTTCACGATGATGATGCCCGCGACCTTGTGCGCCTCCGCGACCTCGATCTTGGCGGCGAACGCGGCGTGGGGGCTGTCCTCGCCCTCGGGCGCGGTCGTGTCGAACCGCCTGGCGCCCTTCTCACCGTAGCGCGGGGTGCGGCGGAGCATCACCACGATCTTGCCCTTCACGTCGGTCCCCGCGTAGTCGTCGTACTTGAGGGCGGGGGCGCTGATCCCGTACCCGACGAACACGAGCCCGGCGGCGGCTTTGCTCGTGGGGCTGAACCCCATCGCGGTGTACTCGGTGTTGAGCTTGAGTTCCTTCTTGGCGCCCGCCGGTCCGCTCAGGGTGAGCGCGGTCGGCTTCCCGAGCTTCGCGGACATGGTGACGGTGAACGGCTGGAAGTACGACCCGTTCTTCATGGCCGGCTTCAGGCCCGCCTCTTTGAACGTGTTCGCAACGTAATCGGCGGCCTTCTCGATGCCCTTGGTGTCGATCCCGCGGCCCTCGCACTCCGGGCTCGCCAGGAAATAGATGTCCTTTCGCATCCGCTCAAGAACGGGATCTTCAAACGGCTTCTGGGCCGGCGCGGGGTGGCCCAGCGCGAGAATCGCGCCGAGCGCGATTGCCCCGGCCAGCGGGCGGAACGTGCGTGACATTGGTATGTTGTCCTTATCCAACGGGACGAACCGGGAAGGTCTCAGGAGAGGGCGTTCTGTGCGCTATTATGCGGCACCGGCGCAACTTCGGGCAAGTGGCTACGTCTCTCGGACGGCCAGCCTTACCGCTCCTCGAACCGAATCTCCTCCCGCGCAACTTCGGGCAAGTGGCTACGTCTCTCGGACGGGGCTCACGAACAGGGGCACAACGGGCGCCCCGAAGAAAATGCGCAAGAAATTCAAAAACCGCGCGAACCCGGGCGTAGAGAGTGTGTCTGAGAGGAGTAACCGCACCGGAGGTTCTCCGGCGACGGGTGCTTCGTTGAAGTGAAATTGAGAAAAATCGGCGAGGGCCGATTGCCAAACGACCGAGAATCCTTTACTGTTAGGAATCCTGGTGGCCGGGCGATCCCGGCCCGTGTCGTTTGAACGTTCCCCTAACCCTCTTATTTCCTCTAACGTCCGCGATGACCTCTTAACTTCATCTGAAGCGGCCACTCAACCGCTTCACAACGTCCGACGGAGGTGTGCTATGGCCCTGAACAACCTGACGACTGTGACGACGAGCACCGTGATTGTGGCCGGCGTGAAGCTGACCACGACGGCGGCCGATCGCCTCGGTCTGGGGTTCACGGCACAAGCCTATCCGGCGGACAACCTGTCCCTCAATCCGGCATCCGAACAGGACCGGTCACGGCAGGAGCAGTCCGAACCGCCGATGCGAAAGCAAACGCACCCGGAAGGCTCCGAGGTCGTGGCCCCCGTCCCAGACGGGTTGCCCGGATGTCTCCCCCCTGGTTCCCGCACCGTCTCGTGTGCGTCCCCCGCCAGTGCGAGCTGGCCGGCGATAAGCACAGACCCCAGCCGGACCCGCTTTGCCACAGTGAGCGTCAGCAGAAACTCCATCCGCCGCGACTGCCAATCGCCGGCGTGGGGCTGCGACAAACAGAGCTTACTGAGGGAAGTGGCCCCGGCGGCGACGGTCGGAAAGTGAGGTGGCTATTGGCTTAGACGCAAATTCGATTCGGATTGACCGCGAGGGCCTATTCACAGGCTCGGATGCACAACCGTAGTCGCAGTGCGTTTTGGCCACCAGCCACAACCAGAAGTCTGAACTCCAAACGCTGGTCCCGGATCGGTGCGAGTGAGACCTCGTTGGGTCGCACGGTGCGCCGGTGACACGAAGCAGACGAGAGCCGCACGCTCTCAGTCGCCTCGCGAACTTCACCGCCGCATGTGACCTCCCTCGTTCCCTCACCTGCCCCCGTCCCGGGTGAAAGCCGCCGAGCTTTCTGAAGCGTGAACCGCCGACGATTCGTCGCGCCGATGTCCCTTTGTTTTCAAAGGGACGTTCCTCGGAGCGACCGCGGAGCAGCGCCGCGCTGCGCCCGGTCGTGATGAGGAACGAGCGCCGGTCGGGGTCACGGTTCGGAAGCGCCCGGGACAACGGAACAGGTCGGCTCCCCTTTCTGATCCGGGGTGAGCCGCGGTTCCGGAGCCCGGTGTGCCGCGCCAGCTTCGTGGAAGGAAAAGGAAATCGGGAACAGGGCAAAACGGGGACAGCGGTGTCTGTCTCCTTTGCCTCGGCCCTTTGGCCCTTTGCCTTTCCGAGCCAACGGGACAGGATCGGGACAGGAACCCAATCATGAGCTGGACCGAAATCACCGTGCTGGTTGAGAAGGCGAAGACGGGCGACCGCGAGGCTTACGGCGAGCTGGTCACCCGGTTCCAGAGCAGCGTGTACGCGATGGCCCTCGGCCGCGTGCGCGACCCGCTCGAAGCGCAGGAGCTGGCGCAGGACGTATTCGTCCACGCGATGCGGAAGCTGCCGCAGCTCCGCGACCCGCGGTGCTTCGCGGGCTGGTTGCGCCGGATCACGGCGCGGATGGCGATCAACCGGCTGACCCGCCGCGGCCCGCTGTTCGGGGCCGACCCGGAGATGCTCGACGCCGTGGAAGCCAAGAGCCGGACCGCGGAAGAGCAGTTCGCGGTCGGCGAGGCGGTGGAGCAACTCAAGGAGGCGCTCGGCGGGTTGAAGCCGCTGGACCGCCAGACCCTGGAGGCGTTCTACATCCGCGGCCGGAGCCTGAAGCAGATCGCGCGCGAGTTCGCGGTTCCGACGGGGACCGTGAAGCGCCGGCTGCACGTCGCCCGCCAGCGCCTCAAGGAGGTGCTGGCGGCGATCGACCCGAGCCTCGCCGAGAAGTTCGCCAGCGCAGAGGAAGAGGCCGAACTGGTCGGCGCCTGATAATGGTGCCGCTTGGTTCTGACGAGCCGTGACAGCCACGGAGCGGTCGCGGCTCGTCAGAACCAGGGGACCTTCTCGCAACAGATCC
Organism: Gemmata sp.; assembly: GCA_036405095.1. GTDB lineage: Bacteria > Planctomycetota > Planctomycetia > Gemmatales > Gemmataceae > Gemmata. The sequence goes on from DASWYH010000422.1 coordinate 5,347, forward strand.
CGCCACTCTCCGTTACCCACCGTGGCGCTGAAGTCGTGTCCGAACGGTCGGTGCTCGTCCGCGGTGCGAGCCGTACCCGGCGCGCCCTGCACCACCGGACCGAGTTCTGGCGAACAGTGAGGGGGTCCTTCACCGGAGCGAACGACAGGCTACACTACACATATGGACGAAACTTTCCTGGCTCAGCTCCGTTGCCCGCTCGACCCCGCCCGCGAAGCCACCCTCGCGCGCGAGGAACAACAGCTCGTGTGCTCCGGGTGCCGGGTCCATTTCCCCATCAAACAAGGGCTCCCGGTCCTCGTGCCCGACGAAGCGGAACTGCCCGCCGGGATGCGGGAGTTCAGCCAGCTCCCGTGCCACCGACGGGCGAACCGGCGCAAGAACGCGAACTGAACTGGCGTCGGAGCGCCTTCGGTGCTATCCCGCGGTGGTGGGAAACATCTACCTGCTACCGTTGCACTGGTCGGGCCGGCTCGCGGTGCTCATCGCGCTGGTCACCTGCGCGCCTTCGGCTCGCGCCGCCGAGCGGCCGGCGGCATCTCCCCGCCCACAATACGACCTCGACATCACCCTCGATAACGGCACGCACCGCGCCACGATCCGCGAGCGCGTGACCTGGACGAACACGGCCCGAACCCCGACCAACGAACTCGCGTTCAACTTCTATCCGCACTTCCAGGTGCCCGCCGGGGAGGCGCTCCTCTTCGCGAAGACGCTCGAACTGTTGCGGCTCCAGCCGTCACTCGGGATCGATCGCGACGGCAAGATGGGCAACGTCACGGCCGCCCACCTCGTTAACGCGAACGCGCCCCCGGTGGCCCTGCCCTACCACTACGACGAGAAGAACACGACCGCGCTGCGGTTCACGCTCCCGCACCCGGTTCCGCCGGGCCAGTCGGTGACGGTCGAACTCGTTTGTGACGTGCGGCTCCCGAACAAACAGGGCCGGTGGGGCCATTACGAGGGCGTCACGTACCTCACCAACGCGCTCCCGCTCCTCGCCGTGTACGGCGACGACGGCTGGAAGCCGATGCCGTTCGTGCCGTGGCACCAGCCCTGGTACAACGAGGCCGGCGAGTTCCGCGCGACCGTCACCGTGGATGCGAACGAAAAGGTGGCGTGCTCCGCGGTCATCAAGTCGGAAACCAGGCTCGCGAACGGCAAAACCCGTGTGGCGTACGAACCGTTCCTCGGGCGCGATTTCGCGGTCCTCACGTCGGCCCGGTATCGGGAGTTCGTGGGGACCACCACGCTGCCCGACGGGCGCGAGGTGAAGCTCAAGTGCCTCGCGTTCGCGGAGCACGAGTTCTACGCGAACGAGATCCTGAAGATCGTCGGCGAGGCGCTGCCGGTGTACTCGAAGTGGTTCGGCGCGTTCCCGTACCCGCAGTTCACCATCGCGGAATCGTACTTCGGGTGGAACGGGAACGAGTGCGGCGGGCTCATCATGATCGACGAGCGCGTGTTCGGGATGCCGCACCTCGCGCGCGGGTACGTCGAGTACCTCGTGTCGCACGAGACGTGCCACCAGTGGTGGTACAACCTGATCGGCACCAACGGCTACGCCGAGCCCTATCTGGACGAGGGCGCCGCCGCCTACTTCACGCACCGGTTGCTCAACCAGAAGCACGGCAAGAACAACGCGTTCCTGAAGTGGCCCAGGGAACTCGAGTGGCTGCCCAACATCAACCGCGAGAACTACCGCTACGGCAGCATGTACCACGCGATCCGCAATGGTGAGATGGCCCCGGCGGCGCAGGAGCTGCCGCAGTACAAGCACCTGTTCGGGCTGTTCACCGGCGCTTACGACCGCGGGTCGAAGGTGTTCGCGATGATCGAGGACCGGCTCGGCGAGGCCGCGTTCCTGGACTTCATCGGTGGCTTCGCCAAGAAGTACTCGTGGGGCATCATCTCCTCTGCACTCCTTCGCGCGGAACTCGAAGCGTACACCGGGCGCGACTGGTCCGAGTTCTTTCAGCGGTGGGTCTTCGGGACGGGCCTCACGGACTGGTCCGTCGAGCGGGTGACGGTTGAACCGCTCGGCGGCCCGCGCACACGGGCTGGGTACTCCGTGTCGGCGACCGTGAAACAGGGCCGCGAGTTCACCGAGCCCACGCTGATCGAGTTCACCAGCGGCAACCAGGTGGTGCGCTTGCCGGTGGGGCCGTTTACGGAACCGGCGCGGTTCGAGCAGCACAACGCGACCGCGACCCCACTGGGCGGGAACCGCTGGCGGGTCGACGCCGAACTGCCGTTCGAGCCCGAGCAGGTGGCGGTCGATCCCGACGGTGTGCTGCTCGATGCGAACCCCGGCAACAACCGGTGGAAGCCGTCGGTGAAGGCCCGCGTGACGCCGCTGTACACGACGCTCGACGAGACGGGCCTCACCACCGATTACGACCGGTGGAACGTGGTCGCCGGGCCGTGGGTGTGGGGGCCGACGGCGCAGGACCCGTGGTACACGCGCTCGACCATGCTGGGCCTCCGCGCGGGCGCCTTCCGGACCGAGCGGTACACCGCCGGCGCGTACACCGCGGTCCGCTCCGACTACCGCGACGCGGTCGTGGGGGTGGACGGGAAGTGGATGCTCGAGCACCGCGAGATCGGCGCGAACTGGGAGACCCGCATCGGCGGCCCGTGGGGCGGGCTGAGCGGCGCGAGCGGCGCGCAACGCGGCTCGCTGTACGTGCGCAACATTCACAAGGAATCGTCGAGCCTGTACCTGCCGCCGATGTTCTATGACGAAGCGTTCGTCACCTACCAGGACAACTTCTTACCGTTCCAGCGGGGCGGGGCCGCGGCCCGGGGCGGCGAGCGCTGGGACCACCTGTACATGGCCGGGTGGCACGTCCGGCTGAACCTGTACACCCCGTACTGGGACCCCGAGTGCGGGGTGTGGGCCGACGCGATGGCGGCCGGGGGCCAGGCCGACTTCGCGAGCGGGTGGAAGGCGCTCGCGCAAGGGCGCGCGGAACTCGCGGCGGTCCACACGCTCCCGGAGTGGACCGGGCCGCTCCGGTTCGCGCGGGTGGCGGGGCGCGTGGTGGGTCAGGTCGCGACCCCGGACCAGGGGCAGTTCTTCGCGCTCGGGGGGGGGACGTTGTTCCGCGGGTTCGACCTCGCGGAGCGGCAGGGCAGCGCGCTGTGGGTTGCGAACCTGGAAATGCGGTGGCCGCTGGCGCGGAACGTGACGTGGGACGCGCTCGACCACTGCGTCGGCGCGCGGAACGTGTACCTCGCGACCTTCTACGACGTGGGCGCCGTGTACGCGAACAACCGGCTCGTCGGCGGGAACGTGGCGCACGCGGTCGGCGCCGGGTTGCGCGTGGATGTGGCGATCTTCAGTTTCATCGAGCGAGCGACGCTCCGGTTCGATGTGGGTAAGTCACTCAACGGCGGCACCCCGCTCCAGTTCTGGTTCGGTGTTCAGCACGCCTTTTGAGAACCGGGGGCGCAACGCGGTCGCTTTGGAACCGCTCGGTGCGGGCGCCTCTTCCACCCCCATGAAGCGGGCGGCGCGGAAGGCTGAGACGCACGGAGGGCGAACCAGAGACCTGGCCCGCCCCCCATGAACCCGCGCCAGCGGAACGGACCACCGGCACCGCGAAGCCCGGCGGGTCGCGTTCCACGAGCGCACGACTACGCGTTGTAGCCGATCAGATCCCAACCCTTGCGGTACTCGCGGCGGATCAGCGGGGCCGCTTCCTTGATGTCGGCCGCGCACTTCTCGCCGTCAAAGTTGAACGGCTTGCCGGTGCGGATCGCCACGTTGCCCAGCAGGAACGCCGCGGTCAGCAGCCCCGCGTAGTCGAAGTTCGAGAGCGCCAGTTCCGGCTTGTTCGCCTTGATCGCCTCGACCCACTCGTCCTTCTGGCCCTGGTCGCCCTTGTTGTTCACCGGCATCGTTTCGGGCTTGGTGTTGCCGTTGGCCTTCTGGCCGGTGCTGAAGAACACATTGGCGCCGTAGTCGTCGGGCGAGTACGCGATGCCCTTCGTGCCCACCAGGATCGACCCGCTGTCCACGAGCTTCTTGGCGCCCGAGATCTCGAGCGCCTTCTTCACCAGGTCGTCCGGCGGGAGCACCTTCTTGCCGTCCTTCTTGCCCTCGTACCATTGCAGGGTGACCGGCGCCAGCGGCCCGCGCTTGGGGAACTCGATGGTGACGTGCGCCCAGCTCGGGCAGGTGAGCGGGTTCACGTCGCCGGCCTCGGCGGACACCTTCGTCGGGTGCCCGAGCTTCAGCCCCATGAACGCCATGTTGGCGGTGTGGCACGCCATGTCGCCGATGGCCCCGGTGCCGAAGTCCCAGAACCCGCGCCACGCGAACGGGTGGATGCCGGGGGCGTAGTGGTGCTCCGGCGCCGGCCCGAGGAACGCTTCCCAGTCCACGCCCTTCGGCGCGTCGGCCGGCTTCGGCGGCTTCGCGGCGCTCACCTGCGGCGCTTGCGGCCAGATCGGGCGGTTGGTCCACACGTGGACCGCGGTCACGTCGCCGAGTTCCCCGGCGCGGACCAGTTCGGCGGCGCGGCGCAGCCCGTTGGCCGCGGTGCCCTGGTTGCCCATCTGCGTGCAGACCTTGTTCTTCTTCGCCTCCTTCATGAGGAGGTGCGCCTCGTACACGTCGTGCGTCAGCGGCTTCTGGACGTACACGTGCTTGCCGGCCCGCATCGCGAGGACGGCGGCGAGCGCGTGCGTGTTGTCCGGCGTGCTGATGGTGAACGCGTCGATGTTCTTCATCAGGGCCGAATCGTCGAACAGCTTGCGGAAGTCGGAGAAGGTCTTGGCCTCGGGCCACTTCTTCGCCTTCGGCGCGAGCTTGCCGGTGTCGATGTCGCACAGCGCGACCACGTCCATCAGGGCGCCGGCGTTGTCGATGTCGCTGGAGCCCTTCCCGCCGACGCCGATACCGCCGCAGCGGAGCTTGTCGTTGGCGCGGTACACACGCGCGGCCGAAACCGCGGGCGCCAGGTACAGGTAGCCGAGGGTCGCGGCGGTGGCGCCGAGCGCCTGCCGGCGGGTGATCTTGCGAGCCATGTGCGGCGGTCTCCAGAGAGGCAATGAGGAGGAGATCGGGACGGCACGTCCCGGGTGCGGGTCTTCGGGAGTTGAGTTTAAGCCCGAGGCATTCGGGAGGCAACGAGAAAGGGCCACGCTTTCTCAGCGAGCGGTCCCGGGATACGACAGCCGCGCTCGGTGGCCCGAGCGTTCCCGGCGGCACCGGGGTCGGGCGCCCCGCCGAACAAGACCTTCCAGGTGTGGTTCCCGGAAAATACGAAGGTCGAAGAGGACCAAAAGGCCATTCCAATACAAATCGATGAGCCCCCGCGCCCCGGGCTCCGTTCCCGGCCGCGGCTGCACCCGGCCCCGCACAAAAAGTAGCCCCCCGCGAGCCGAAGGTCCCCCACGACTCTCCGTTCGCCCGGGCTCGCGCGCACTCGCGCGGAGGGATGCGGGGTGCAAAAAGCACCCCGCGCATCGCCCAACCCCTCCCGCAGCGGAGCACCTGAACCGATCCCGCGTTTGGGGACCGTTCCCGCGACCGCTGAGGGCGGGCCTCATATTCTCATCCCAATTGGGCGAGATGGGGTACCGGGGGCGGCTCGCCGGCCCGCGCCCGCCACCACATGCGGCGCGGGCTCGCCCCCGAACTGCCCCCACCCGTTTGATCCGCAACAGGAGGACGTTGATGACGCGCTTTCTTCGCTTCGTGGGGCCGCTCACGTGCGCGGTGCTGGTCGTGGCGGGAACTTCGGCGCTCGCGCCGAAAGCGGCCGAACCGGACAAGGCCCCGGCGGGCTGGAAACTCGTCTGGAGCGACGAGTTCGACGGCAAGGAGATCGACAAGACGAAGTGGGATTTCGACCTCGGCAACGGGTTCTACAACTACGACGCGAACCAGTGGATCAGCGGTTGGGGCAACAACGAGTTGCAGTACTACACCCGCGAGCCGGAGAACGCGTTCGTCAAAGACGGCGAGCTGCACATCAAGGCCATCAAGGAATCCTACAACGGGTGCGGGTACACCTCCGCACGCATGAAGTCCCGCAAGCGCGACGGCTCCGAACTGTTCAGCAAGAAGTACGGGCGGTTCGAGTTCCGCGCGAAGCTCCCGACCGGACAGGGCGTGTGGCCCGCGCTCTGGATGCTCCCCCAGAGCGACAAGTACGGCACCTGGGCCTCATCGGGTGAGATCGACGTGATGGAAGCGAAGGGGCAGGAGCCGACCAAGGTGCTCGGCACGCTCCACTACGGCTCGCGCTGGCCCAACAACGCCCACACCAGCAAGACCTACGAGTTCCCGGACAGGGGCACGATCGCGGAGTTCCACACTTATGCGGTCGAGTGGACGCCGGGAGAAATCACCTGGTCCGTTGACGGGAAGGGGTACGCGACGCAGTCGTTCTGGTGGAGCAGCAGCAAGCTGGACGGCGAGAAGGGCGCGCGCCCGAAGCAGGAAGCCGACCTGAACACGTGGCCGGCCCCGTTCGATCAACCGTTCTATCTCGTGATGAACGTCGCGGTGGGGGGGAACTTCCTGGGCAAACCGGACAAGAACACGAAGTTCCCGGCCGAGATGGTCGTCGATTACGTGCGCGTGTACGACAAGGTCGGCGGTTATGGTGCCCCGAAGCCCCGCGGCGGGGGCAAGCTCCCGTTCGGGAAGTGAACCCGACCGGCGCTACTTCCCAACCCCCTGCTTGACCGCGGCTTCGAGTTTCGCGCTGTCGAGCGGGTTCCCGCGCCACAGCACCCGGCCGCCTGAATCGAGCAGGATTGCGTGCGGGTACGCTTTCACGCCGAGCTGATCGCGAACGGTCCCGGCTTCGACCGGTTCCACGTAGAGCGCGTAGTTCAGGTGTTGCGTTTGCTGATAGCGCGCGGCCACGTCGGCGCGGGCCTTTTGCGGCAGGTCGTCGCACAGCACGCCCTTCACTTGAAGGCCGTTCGCGCCGTACCGGGACTGCAAGTCCTTCAGAACGGGCACCGCGCGGGGGCAGTGGACGCACGACGAGGTCGCGAACTCGACGAGGACCAGCTCGCCGGGGCGCATGCTGTCGGATTCCCACGGCCGCTCCAGCGTGTCGAGCAGGGTGAACTTGCCGACCGTGTTTCCGCCCACGGGCCTCGCGCCGCTGCCCGAGGGCGCGAACACCGGGGGCTTCGGCAGCGGCGGCACCGGCGGGCCGTTCGGGTTCGGAATGGTTGTCACCGGTGGCCGGAACGGGCTCTTCGGGTCGTCCGCGACGTTCTCCGGTTTGACCGGGCGCGGGGCCGGGGAGGGGACGAGGTCGTCCGGTTGCGGGATCGGCCCCGTGGGTAGACCGCCGCTCGTGACCGGTGAAGGCGCCGGTGACCCGCTCCCGATCGTCGCCGGCGGCGCCCCGTTGGTTGGTCCGCTCGGGGACCACGCATCGCCCGGGGGCTTCGGCCGGGCGGTGGCCGGTCCGGCGGCGCCCGGGTCGATCGGGTTCGGGGCCGGGAACCCGCCGCCCGCGCGCGGCGGCAGGTCGTCGCGCAAGGAGATCAAAAGCGTGACATTCGGCACCTTCGTCTGTACGGCCCCCGAGTACGTCTTGCCGTCTTGCGCCTTGACGCTGACGCTCAGCTCGTAGCTCCGCCCGGATTTCAAGCCGTTGGCGGAGAAATAGCCCTCGTTGTTGGATTCGATGTAGATCGGCGCCCCGGAATCCGTCGTAGCGCTGAGTTCCTCAATGCGCACCTCGACGTTGCGCGCCGGGCGCCCGTACATATCGAGAACCCGACCGCCGAGCGTGTTCAGTGCCGCGGTCTTCGCATCAAGGAACGGGTCTTTGGGGTTGGTCGGGCTGACACCCTTCGGGGGTCCCGCGCCGTCGAGCCAGGTCTGCCCTTTGGCGAGCGCGCCCTTCGTGTCCTTCCCGTTTTTGGTGTCGCCCTTCGACCACCCGAGCCCGGCCGTCTTGTCGGGCGCCTTGGTGTCCAGAGACTTGCACCCGGCGAGCGCCAGGAGCGCGGCGACGATCAGCCCGGCCCCGGCGCGTTTCATGGTGGCGTGACCTCTCAAGACCGAAAGAAACAACGAGAACCTGTAATAATTACAGCCCTCTAGCGCATCATTCCCGCGCCCCCCCGATCGGTCAAGCCCACCCACGCCGCGGACCGGGTCCGTCTCGTGTTGAGTCTACCGGCGCGAGCGGCTATAGCGGTTGCTCCGGCGGCCCCTGTTTCTTGACGGGTCCGAAGAACGGGCCTATCGTGAAAGTTCGGGCCG
>DASWYH010000423.1:0-3214 GCA_036405095.1 Gemmata sp.
ATGATAATGAGGTTCTTACCGTCCCCGGCCTTGACCATGTCGCGCACCGGTACGTTCAATGGAGTGCTGGTGCTCTTCCGGGTCTCGGTGTCGATCACCACCAGGGATGAGGTCTTCTTCGCGGTCGTGGTGGTGGTCAGCACGTAAAGCGATTTGCCATCGGCCGACAACTCGATGGCGTTAATCATGCGCCTGGGGCCGATTGTTGCGACCGGCTTCAGTTCCGCGTTGTCTTTCAGGTCCTTCCCGTCGGCCGTTTTCTTGTCGCGGATCTGTTTCAGGTCGTAGATCGCGATCTCCCCGATGCCCCCCCCGTTGTCAATAATGCTCTTGTCCGGGTTGGTAACAGACACGGCGTACAGCAGCCCAGCTTTCGGGTCGATGACGGCGCGGGTGGCCATCTGCGGTAGGTGATACCGGCCGAGCACCTTGAAGTCGGCCGAGTACCGGCGGAGCCATCCCTTTCTGAACCGACCATCGAAGCGTCGCTCGTCGATCGTGAACAGCTCGTTGTTCTCGGTGTCGAACGCGGCGGCATAGAACTGTTCGATCTTGGCCTTGCGGTTCCCGTCGCCGGTGCTGGCCGTGGGGTTCCCGCCGGGCTGACCGAACGGCGGTTGACCGCTACCAGCGGGGGGCTGTCCCATGCCCGTGGGGCCACCCATCGGCGGCTGCCCGATCGTCGGGGTTCCGCCCCCCATCGGAGGGAGCCCGATGCCCGGGGGACCGCCCATCGGGGGAACGCCCCCGCCGGCCTGGAGATCGCCCTTATAAGTGATCCTCACGGAGTTGAAGAACCGCGAGAGGTCGGCCTGCGCCATTCCCGCCCCGGTGGTGCTTTTGCCCGCCGCCACGCTGAAGATGCGGTCTTTCACGATGAAGAACTTGGCGACCGCCTGCCGGCCGGGGGTGGACAGGTCGAACTCCTTGGCGGCGTGTCCGTCCACCGTCGAATCGGTTGCCGTCTTGCCTTTGAACGGGGGGTGCTGTTTGGACAGTTGATTGGCCAGGGCCGCGATGACGATTCTGTTATCCGCACCGAGCCCGGCGAGTTCCGGCGGCATCGGTTCGCTGACCACGAGGAATGTTTGATCGGCGGTAATGACGCCGGTCAACGGGCCGGTTCGGCCTGCGTTGGTGACCGACTGGGTGGCCGGAGTGCCCGGGAAATCGGCGGTGAAGCCGTCGCCGGTGAAGTTTGCCCACGGCCCTACGGCGCCGAGCTGGGTTACCGAACCGATGGCGCCCCCGAACCCGTTCCCCGTGGCCGGTGCCCCCCCCGGCATCGTGGGTGTGCCCATGCCGCTGCCGGGCAAGGGCATTCCGCCCCCCCCGGGGCTCGGTGTACCCATGCCGCCGGGCGGTTCGAGGACCACCGGGCCGGCGCCGACCCCTCCCGCGCCACCGGCTCCGGGTGCGCCCGGCGCACCGGGACCGGCCGGGGTCGGGTTGCCGGGCGCACCGGCGCCGCTGCCCGGGCGCATGGGATTGTTCGCGGTTGGCGTGGAGGGTGTGGTGCTGGTGCTGTTCGTATTAGCGGCGGTGTCGGTGCCTTTGTCTTTGGTGAAGAAGTAGATGCCGACGGCGGCGATGAGCGCCAGGCCGATCGTGGCCCCCGCGATGATCGCGATCATCGGTCCGGAACCGCCCTTGGCCTGTTTCTTCTTGCGGGGCGTATCGTCGTCATCGTCATCATCATCATCATCGCGGCGCTTCTTGGTCGTGCCGGTGATGGCGGGCTTCTTGGGACCGGGAGCCGGTTTCGCCGGCGCCTTGGGCTTTGGCTTTGCGTCTTTCGTGTCTTCGTCCTCTTCCTCTTCCTTTGCGGCCTTCGCAACGGGTCTTGCGGTCGGCTTAGCCTGTACGGGCTTTGAGGCCACCGTGGGTTTCGCCGCCGCTGCCGTCGCGTTGGTCCCGGAGCCGAACGGCTTCTTGTTTGCGGCGGTCGGAACCTCCTCCGCCACTTCGACCGCGGCTTCGTCGGGCACCGCCATCTGAGCCTTGCACGACGTGCAACGGATCGTCTTACCGGCCAAGTTGTCCGGCACATCAAACGCGGACTTGCACCCGGGACATGTAATCGGGATGGACATGCGCCCCTCGAACAACTGGGGAACCCGCGGCGAGAGTCGTTCGCGGGCGGAATGACGGTTAACGGAATGACGACACACCCGCGGCGGCGGATTGCCGGTTCTGTTCCCAATCCGGTCGTTTCAAGCCGTCGGTGGTCCGGAAAGAGCGTCACGCGCCCTCCCGAAAACTGGGCATTCTCCTCGCCTTACCGAGCACTGATCGCTGACCACTTGAAACTACTGAAATTAGAGTACCGACAAGCGAGCGCCGCCGCAATGACGTTCCTGCCCGGTATGGGGGCTGGGGCTGCGCAGGTCAACTTGATCGCCTTGAACTCGGCTGCCGCTACTTTCATCGCAAGCGGGTCACCACCCGGTGCCCGAAGGGTTTGCCGGATCGTGCGCGTCGGCAATCCCGTCACGCATTTCTCCCATTCTTGCCAGACTGCCAATTTTCTCGTTCTGTTCGCTCCCGGGCGCGGTTATACCTAATTTCGATATCTGCCGGACGCTGTTCCGAATGATGTCCCATTAACATTCTGACTTCCTCCGGGAGTTGCCATGCGTCACCCTCTCCGCACACCGCTGACCGCCGCCCGGCTGAGTTGCGAAGCTCTCGAGGACCGCTCGACGCCCGCAACCGCGTTCACCCTGAGCGGAACCAACCTGCTCTCCTTCGACACCGCCTCCCCCACGATCACGCAGACCACCGCCATCACCGGCATTAACGGCGGCGAAACTCTCGTCGGCATCGACTTCCGCCCGCAGAACGGGTTGCTCTACGGGCTCGGCGTGAACGCCGGCGCGGACACCGCGACCCTCTACGCCATCTCCACCCGGACCGGGGCCGCGACCGTCGTCGGCCCGGGTGCAGGCACGATCGCGTTCACGACCGATGGTACGACCGTCGTCGACCTTCCGGACCCGACCACGGTCGGCTACGGGTTCGACTTCAACCCCGCGGAGGACCGCATCCGCGTGGTCGCCGGGTCGCTCAACTTCCGCGTGGACCCGAACACGGGGTCGCCCGTTGACGGCGACAACACCGGTGTAACAATGGGCATGGTGACCGGCACCAACCCGGACGGGGCCATCAACACCGGTTCCACGAGCGTTGACGCCGCCGCGTACACGAACAACCA
>DASWYH010000424.1:0-3783 GCA_036405095.1 Gemmata sp.
CGCCCGGAGCAACTGGTTGCGGCCGTTCTGGAGCTTCCCGGCCACCACGCACCGGGCCACCGCGGCCCGCGCCGCCGCCTCGTCCGCGCGGCGGAACTGGGCCCGGCGGAGCAGCACGTTACCGGAACTCGGCGCGTCCACCCGGGCCACCAGGCGCCCGGACTCGGTGAGGAAGTTCACCGCGACCCCGTGCTCGGCGCAGAGCCCCATCGCCCCGCGTCCATCAGACCCGGCGGTGGTCGCGGGTGCCGGCGGCGGTGTGCGCGTTCTCCACCCACACGCCCTCGACCCGGTGCAAGAAACACCGGCGCGGGCAGAACAGCAGGTCGTTGAGTGCGGACAGCGGCGGGTACTCGTCTCCGCCCGCCGCGGGCGCCATCGGGAGCGGGGTCATACGGTCACCCCACCAGCCGGTTCAGGGTCACGCCCTGCGGGAGCGCGGTCGTGTCCACTTCGACCGTGTAGTCCCCGAACTTGCGCGGCGCCTTTGTGTCGCCCAGCTCGGGCACCCGGATCCGGGCGAACAGTTCGTGGGCCGGTGCGTTGCCGAGCGGCGAGGCGTGCTCGAACACGTACAGCCCGCGGGTGGCCATCAGCCCGCGCGACGTGGACCGGTCGATCTCCCACATCTGGCCCTTGAGCGCGGCCCAGAGCAGCTCCAGGTCGGCCTCGGTGAACCCGGTCCCGGCGTCGCCCTTCGCCAGGTACGGGTTCACGAACCCCTGGCACCGGTACAGCCCGTACGGGACCGTGTTCTTGCGGCCCATCGTGCCGGTGATGCTGCCGTCCCCCCGGGCCTGCTTCTCGGCCTCCTCGACGGTCGTCACCGACTTGCGGGTGATGGAGAACTCGAGGGGCACGATCGGGTCGACCGAGCGGGCGAACGTGAGCTGCACCGGGCCGCGCACCTGGCCGCAGTTGACGCCGGTGGTCATCACCGCCCCGAACGCGCGGATGTCGTAGAAGTTCTGGCACATCCACTTGCGGGCCGCCTGGGTGTTCTCGGCCTTCTTCTTCGCTTCCTTCTCGTCCGCCCGCGCCCCGGTGGCGTCGTACGCGCGCTGGTGCTGCAGGTTGAGGATCCGCTTCTCGTACACCGCGTCCTGGGTCTGGAAGTACAGCTCGTTGCCGGGCTTGCCCTCGCCGAGCACGGCGACGGCGTTGCGGATCTTGCGCTTCAAGCACCCGTCGGTGACGAGCCCCTGGAGCGATTGCGGGTCGATGCGGGGCAGGTTCCCGGCGTCCGGGTCGCCGTTCGGGTTCCCATCTTGCACGTCGAATAACAGGACGAAGTCGTACCGCTTGCTGATGATCGGGCTGGCGGTCATTTCGATGCGCTCCGTGTGGTGGTTGGGGGTCAGTTCGTTGCGCCTGGCGTCGTCTCGGCAGGGCGGGCCTTCTCGGCCTTCCGCTCCGCGATCTCGGCCTGGGTTTGTGCCTTCTGGTGGTAATAGCCGAGAGCGAACCGCCCCTGGTCCGCGAGCGACAGGGCGCCGCGCGGCGGGGCCGGCGGGAGGGCCGCGCACAGTTCGGTGAGCCGTCGGTCCAGGGCCACGAACGGTCCGGGCTTGTCGCCGCGGAGCTTGCGCAGGTGGTTCTGGGCGTTGGCGAACAGTCGCGCGAACACCAGTGCGGGGGCCGCGCTGAACGTGCCGTAGAACTTGTCCACCACGTTGGCGTTCACGTCGCCCAGCGCGGCGTACTGAACCTCCTCGAACACCCGGAGCAATCGGCCGTACAGGTAAGCTGGGTGCTTTTCGCCCGGGTCGAGCGTTTCAGACACAGAGACCCCCTTTCGAATAAGGCAGAGCTTGACAAGCGCCAGCCGCGGCGCGGTGAACGGCGTGCGGTTCGGGTCGCGGTCGGGAACGCGCAGCCGCCCCAGACACGCCGCCAGTACCGAGTCCGGCATCGGGCCGCCGGTGAGCGCCGCGTGAAGCAGCCGGGTGTGCGTGTCGGGCGCCACGCGGTCGGCCTCCAGCGCGGTTGCGTTCGCCAGTTGCCACAGCGGGAACCGCTCGCGCGCGCGCCCTTGAAAGTCTCTCGACGTGTCGGCGACGCGCAGATCATCGAACCAGGCGCGCACGCACCCGCGCACGCGCTCGAGCGGCCGCTCCAGGTAGTCGCGGACGACGGCCCGGGCGGCGTTCCCCGACAGCGCGAGCACGTAAAACAGGTTCGGGTCGGGCTCGAGGTCGAGTTTCTGCCCGGTCGTCACCGAATCGCGGAGCTGCTGGAGCAGCTCCGTTTTCGCTTCCGGCTCCTCGAGCAGAGCCATGAAGTCGGTCCGGGCCGGGGCGCGGGTCCAGAACAGGAACAGCGCTCCGCCCACCCGCAGGCACGTCGGGCTGTTCCCGGCCACGGCGTTCTGGATCAGCGCGGCGAGCGCCCGCGAGTACGCCTCGGTAGCCGGGTACCCGATCCCGGCGTTCGCCGCCCCGTCGAGCCCGTAGTGCTGGAACGCGTCCTTGTCGAAGCTGACCAGGCTGACGCCGACCGACATGCCCCCGGGCACGCCCTGGAACTTGGTCGGGTGGCTGGCGGGCAGCGGGCCGACGGCCCCGGTGATCTGGCACAGTCCGACGGGGCCGGCCTGCTGGCGCTCGGCGCCGAGACCGGCGAGGAACCGGGAGAACCACGCCCGCACCGCCGGCCGCTCGACCACCGTGGGGCCCTTGTCCGGGTCCCACGCGAGCGTGCAGCGGTCGCCGGCGTCCGGGCTCTTGGCCGCCACGTCGGCCGCGATGCGTTGGGCGAGCGCCTCGTCCTCTCGGAACTGCCTCCCGAACGCGGCGAGGTCCCGCAGGGCCGGGTCGTCCGTCTCGGTCGCGGCGCGCTCGATCTGTGCCCAGAACGTGGCCCGGCTGCGGTCGGCCTTCTCGCGGTCCTTGGCGTCGACTGCGACGGGCAGCACCCGCGGCAGGGTGTCCGCGAAGTACCGGGCGAAGCCCTGCGTCGCGGTGTTCCCGTGCGCGCGAGGGACCGACAACACGTGCCCCTTGTCCGGCTCCTGCTTCGGAGGGGCGCCCTTGCGCCGCGACGGGACGGGCACGAAGTTCCTCCGCTCCTCGACGCCGAGGTAGCTCCCGCCCTCGCCCACCATCACCACATACGGCACCGGGACGCGCTCGAACGCCGGGTCGTCGAGAATCGTTTCGCCGGGACGGTGCGCCAGTTCGTACAGCCGTTGCAGGATCATTTCGGACCCCCTTCGTCGTCCCACCCGAGCACCCGGACCGGCGGCTCGCCGTTCGGCCCACGGGCCTCGGTGTCGCAGTGCAGCACCCCGTTCGCCACCCGCGCCGCGAAGAAGCCGGGCCGGTTACCGCCGGGGCCGAACCGGACGTCGTACAGCATCAGCCCGAGGTCGGCCGACCAGCCGGTGAGGGCGGCCTCGTCGCCGGCCGGCGGGGCGAAGTCGCACGCGAACTCGCGGCAACCTAGGTACGGGCGGTGGAAGCACTGCCCCTTCGCGACGCGCCGGTTGAACATCGCCACGTACTTGGCCACCGAGTCGGGGCCGCGGTCCTCGTCGTCCTCGCCCCGGGTCCGCGCGCGGTTCGCCCGGTCGGTGAGTTTCGGGGTCGCGTCGATCCGGTACGCGACGTGTTGGAGCACGAGGCTGTTGCGCTGGGTGCGGTTCTGCCCCTGCGCGCCCTCGCGGCCGGCGGAGTCCACGAGGTACGGCTCGAACGACGCCGGGTCGCTGATCCAGTTCCCGACGGTGCGCGGGGAGATCTTGCCCTGGATCTCGTTCCGCCGCACCTGAACGAACCGGAACGG
>DASWYH010000425.1:0-2539 GCA_036405095.1 Gemmata sp.
AAGCAGTTCCCCGGGGTGCCGGCGCTCGGCGGCGTTTCGCTCACCCTCGCACCCGGTGAGGCTCTCGCGGTCGTCGGCGAGAACGGCGCCGGCAAGTCCACGCTCATGAAGATCGTCGCGGGGGTGTACACCCCGGACGAAGGCGAGGTGCTTCTCGACGGCCGCCCGATCGCATTCCGCGGTCCGGCGGAAGCCATCGCCGCGGGCGTCAGTCTGATCCACCAAGAACTGAACTTGGCCGAGAACCTCACCGTTGCGGACAACCTGTTTCTGGGCCGCGAAATCACCCGGGGCGGCGCGCTCCGCGCCCTCGACCGCCGCACGACGGGCGACCGTGCCCGCGCGCTTCTCGGTCGCGTGGGGCTGCCCGCGGATCGCGTGCACGTGCGCGTCGAAAGCCTCCCTCCCGGTGAGAAGCAGCTCGTCGAGATCGCGCGTGCGCTGGGGACCGAAGTTCGCGTCCTCATCATGGACGAGCCGACTTCGAGTCTGACCCAGAAGGAAACCGAACAGCTGTACCTCGTGATCGATGCGCTCAAAGCGGCCGGCGTGTCGGTGTTGTACATCTCGCACCGCTTGGCGGAGGTGAAGCGGGTCGCGGACCGCGTTACCGTCCTCCGCGACGGACTCAACGCGGGCGAACTCGCGAAGAGCGAAATCACTCACGACAACATGGTGCGGCTCATGGTGGGCCGCGATCTGAAGCAGTTCTACCCGAAGGTTCACCGCACCGGGACCGGCGGCGCACCGGCCCTGAGCGCCCGCGACGTGCGATACGCGCGCGGCCCCGCCACCCCCGCGAGCTTCGACGTTCGCGCCGGTGAGATTCTCGGCATGGCCGGGCTGGTCGGCGCCGGCCGCACCGAGCTTTCGGAAGCCGTCTTCGGGGTGCGCCCGCTCGCCGCAGGAGAGCTCCTCCTTGACGGCGAACCGATCCGCATCCGATCCCCACGGGACGCCATCGCGGCCGGCATCCTCCTCGTACCCGAAGACCGTCGGCTCCACGGGTTGGTTCTCGCGGAGGGCGTCGGCTTCAACCTGAGCCTGCCGAACCTCGACCGGCTCGGGTCGCTGCTCGGCGTCAAGCGCGGAGCCGAAGCCGAACTTCATCGCACCTGGATTAGCCGCCTTCGCGTGAAAACCCCGAGCGCGGCGCAACCGGTCGGGTTGCTCTCCGGCGGGAACCAACAGAAGGTCGTTTACGGGAAATGGCTCGCGCGCGGGCCGAAGGTGCTCATCCTCGACGAACCAACGCGCGGCGTGGACGTGGGCGCGAAGGCCGAGATTTATGCGCTCGTGGACCAGCTCGCGGGCCAGGGCGTCGCGGTGTGGATGATTACCAGCGACATGGAAGAACTGCTCGGGATGTCCGACCGCGTGGTGGTGATGCACGAAGGCCGCCTCGCCGGGGAGCTGAGCGGACCGAAATTGACCGAAGAAGCGGTGATGCGGCTCGCGACCGGTGCCGGCGAAGAGGGAGCAGCGAAATGACTCGCCTTCTGGGTGTCTTGGGCTTGGTCCTGGTGCTGTACGGCGCGCTGTTCGCCTCGCACGACAAGGCCGGCGAACTCGGCAACCTGATCGACGTAGCCAACTACCAGGGGCAGTACGGGATCATCACGCTCGGGGCGGCGCTGGTCATCATCACCGGGGGCATCGACCTGTCGATCGGCTCCGTGGTCGCGTGCGGGGCGGTGCTCTTCGGCGTGCTGATGAACCGCGGCGTCCACCCGTACCTGGCGGTGCCGGCGGTGGTACTGTTCGGCGCGTGTGTCGGCCTCACGAACGGGTTGTTCATCACCCGGTTGCGATTGCAACCCTTCCTGGTCACGCTGTGCGGAATGTTCATCTTCCGCGGCGTCGCGCGGCTGCTCGGGGACACGGTGAGCATATCTCGTGTGGCACAGGCGCACCCCGAGTTCGACGGGGCGCTGCGGACCCTGCGGTACCTGCTCATCGGCAAGGCCCCGACCGACGGCGAACTGCTGTTCCCGGCGCAATTCGTGCTGCTGCTGGGGCTGGCCGCGGCGATCGGGTTCTTCCTCCACCGGACCGCCTACGGGCGCTACTGGTACGCCATCGGGCACAGCGAGCTGGCCGCGAAGTACGCCGGGGTGGACGTGAACCGGCACCGGCTCGTGGTGTACGTGGTGTGCTCGGCGCTCGCGGCGCTGACGGGCGCGCTGCTCCTCCTGAACGCCCCGTCGGTCCAATCCGACAACGCCGGGTTGGGCTGGGAGCTGTACGCGATCCTCGGCGCGGTGCTGGGCGGGTGCAGCCTGCGCGGGGGCGAGGGCACCGCGGTGGGCATGGTGCTCGGCGCGATGGTGCTGCCGATCATCGAGAGCATCGTGAACTTCCGGGGCGAGAAGAGCGACGTGATCCCGGCCGTGGTGGGCGTAACGCTCCTCGTTGGCACGGTGGTGGACGAGCTGATCCGCCGCCGGTCGCGCGTGCGTCGGTAGGGCCCGGCCCGGCCCCCCCGGGCGGCGAGTGACATTGCGCTGACATTCGCCCCGCCCGCCCCGCTCGGGCCGCA
>DASWYH010000426.1:0-3989 GCA_036405095.1 Gemmata sp.
GGTCGTGTGGCTGCACCCGAACGGGAAAGCGAGCCTGTTCGATAACGGTAAGGCGGTCCCCGCGCTGAAGGAGCTGACCGAGGCGGGGTTTGCGGTGGTTGCCCCCGACCTGCTCGGGACCGGCGAAAACGCGTTCACCAAACCGTTCGCGGTGGATAAGGGCTTCGCCGGCTACACCTACGGCTACAACCGCTCGCTCCTCGCCCAGCGCGTTCACGACGGGCTCACGTTCGCTGCGTTCGGTTCCACCGTGCTGAAGGCCAAAACGCTGTCAATCGTCGGGTGGGGCGCGTTCGGCCCGGTCGCCGTCCTCGCGAAGGCGCTCGCGGGCGATGCAGTGACGAAAACCGCGGCCGACCTCAACGGGTTCCGGTTCGAGGACATCAAGGACACCGCCGACCCGATGATGCTCCCGGGGGCGGTGAAGTACGGCGGATTGGGGGCGTTTCTGGCGCTGTGCGCGCCGGGCGAGGTTCTGGTTCACAACCAGACGGGCACCGGCACCGGTCAGCTTTCGCGCGCGGCCTACGAAGCGGCCGGGGCCGCCAATAAGCTAACCCGAAACGCGGCCAAGCTCGACCCGATGAAGGTCGTCGAGTGGCTGGTGAAATAGCGCGGGTTCGCGCCCGCCGGTCCTTCCCACTTACCGACGGGCGCACGCCGCGCCGCTCACAACATGAACCGCTCGCTACTCGTTGTTGGTTCGGTGCTCGCGGTGCTGTGGGGGCGCTCCGCGCTCTACACCGTGGACGCGGCCGAGTTCGTCTACGTGACCCGGTTCGGGGCGCCGGTGGCGCTCCAGGACGGGGCGACGGATGCCGGGTTGCACCTCAAGGCCCCGTGGCCCATTGACTCCGTTCAGCGGATCGACCGGCGGTTGCAATCGTTCGACCTGCCCGCGGTGGAAGCGCTGACGCGCGATCCCATCACGCGCACGGTCGATAAGACGCTCGCGGTCGATGCGTTCGTGACGTGGAAGATCCCCGATGCCGCCGCCGCGGACCGGTTCGTGAAGACCGTCCGCACCCCCGAACAGGCGAAGAAATTACTCGGGCCGATCATCAACAACCGGCTCGCCACCCTCATCGGGTCCATGCCGATCGAAGACCTCATCGGCATAACCGACACCCAGAGCACCCTCTCCGTCGTCGCCGGCGGGATGGCGTTCGGGCTGCCTGAGTCCTCGTTTCGTAGTGACGATGTGCAACTGATCGACGAGCGCAACGAGCGCGTTCGGCGGAAGCTGTTGGGAACCGAAGCGCTCACCGGCGGCCCCGGGAACCCGGCCGACGACATCCGCGCGAAGGCGCTGAGCGAGTACGGGGTCCAGGTGATCGACATCCGCGTGCGCCGGTTCAGCTACCCCGAAGCGGTGCGGAGCAGCATCGCCGAGCGCATCCGGAGCGAGCGCGCGAAGAAGGTGGCCGAGTACGAGAGCGACGGCCGCAAGCGGGCCGCGGACATCACCACCGACGCAGACCGGGCCGCCCGCATCGTCGAAGCCGACGCCCGGGCACAAAAGACGGTCATTGAGGGCCAGGCGAACGCCGATGCCGCCCGCATCCGGGCGGCGGCTTTCGCACAGGATCGCGAGTTCTATCTCTTCTTGGAGCAACTGAAATCGTTCCAGGCGATGCTCGCGGAGACGCGCGACACGCTCCTGCTCACCACGAAGCACCCGCTGTTGCGGATCCTCCAGGGGCCGCCCACCGACACCCCGCCGCCCAAGTAGGCGCCCCGTCGCACCGCCCGCGTGTCGCTGTTGTTCAGTGCGCGCCTGACGTCGCTGACGCTTTCGGCCCGTTCAGATCACAAGGGCTCCCATGTTCCGCGCACGCTATGTTCTCGCTGCTGGCCTCGTCGCCTACCTGCTGACCGGCGTGTACCAGGTCGCGCCGGAGGAGCGGGCCGTTGTGCGCCGGTTCGGGGCGGTGGTCGCGCACCCCGACCCGGGGCTCGGCTTCGGCCTCCCGTGGGGCATCGATCGCGTGGACCGCGTTCCGGTGCGGA
Source organism: Gemmata sp. (assembly GCA_036405095.1). Lineage (GTDB taxonomy): Bacteria > Planctomycetota > Planctomycetia > Gemmatales > Gemmataceae > Gemmata. Next base: position 2,011 of record DASWYH010000426.1, read on the forward strand.
CCGTGCGCCAGCTCCGGCTGGGTTACGACCCCGAGTCGGCCAACGACAGCACCACCCCGGGCGGCCAACTGCTCACCGGCGACCAGAACCTCGTGAACGTGCAGATCGTTCTCGATTACGACATCGGCGAGGCCGACAGCGACCTCGACGACTACGTGATCCAGCGCGACCAGGTGGACCCGGTCCTCTCGCGTGTGGCGGAAGCCGCGGCTGCGGAGTGGGTCGCGGGGCGCACGGTCGATCAGGTGCTGCTCACCGGCACGGGCGCCCTGCCGCCGTGGGTCATGGACCGGCTCGCCGAGCGCGTCCCGCCGCTCCGGCTCGGGGTCCGGGTTCAGCGCGTGAGCGTGGCCCTGATTGCTCCCCCCGACGAGGTGCGGGCCGCGTTCGAGGCCGTCACCCAGGCGCAAACCGCCATCCGCACGAAGGAGTTCCAGGCGCAGCAGGAGCGGGAACAGCGCCGGCAGCAGGCCAACGCGCTCCGCTACCGGCTCGGGCAAGAAGCGACCGAGTACCGCCAATCGCAGCTCCGCCAGGCGGGCGCGGACGCCGCCGATTTTCTGGCGCAGCTCGCGGCGTTCCGCGACGTGCGCGCGGCGAACCCCGACGCGCTCGCGTTCATCTGGTGGGACGAGATGCGCCGAACGATGCTCGCGGTGAAGGCCCGCGGCGGGAAGGTGCGCCCGCTCGACCACCACCTCCAGAACGGCGAACTCAACCTGACCGAAGTGGTCCCGCTTCCCAAACGATAAACGGTTTTGGCTCGGTGGCCCGCGGTCCCGTTCAGGTCGCGAGACAGAAGGCACCCGCCGAAATCGTATCTTGGAGCGGTACAATTACCGCATGATTTCGTTCCGGTGTTGGTTCTGTAACCGCGCGTTCGCGCGCCCCGGCGAACAGGCCGGGGCGCGGTTCGAGTGCCGCTGTGGCCGACGGGTGAAGGTGCCGAAGCGGTCCGGCGGTTCGAGCAAAACGCGCTCGCTCCTCGACCGGTTGCTCGAAGCGCTGATCTACGGTGGGGCCGGGGCCGTAATCGGCTTCGGGCTGAGTGTGGCGATCCTGTCGCGCCTGGTCGTCTTCCGCCGGCCGGCGGAGGTCATCGCCGCGGTGACCGCGTTCGGGTTCGTGGTGGGTACGGCCTTCGGTGAGGGCGGCATCAACTGGATCGGTCAGAAGCTCCGCGACCGTGAGAACATATAACGGCGCCGGGGCCGCGCCAGAAGGCGCGGCCCCGGGGCGGGACCGAGAGCCTCATTCCGCCATTTCGTCTGTGAGGATGGCATCGGTGTAGACGTTTTGCACGTCGTCGTGGTCGTCCAGCGCGTCCATGAACTTGACCACCTTCTTGCCGGTCTCCACGTCGATCTCTTTTTGCGACTTCGCCAGGAACTTCACTTCCGCTTCCATCGTTTCGAAGTGCGCGGCCTTGAGCGCGTCCAGCACGGTGGTGAACTTGGACGGGTCGCAGATCACCTCGAACACGTCCCCTTCGCGCTTCAGGTCGTCGGCCCCGGCGTCGAGCGCGACGGCCATGATCGCGTCCTCGTCCTTGAACTTGGTCGCGTCGATCGCGAAGAACCCCTTGCGGTCGAACAGGTACATGACGCACCCGGGCTTGCCGACCTCGGTGTTGGCCCGCTCGAAGATCTTCTTGATCTCCCCGTTGGTGCGGTTCCGGTTGTCGGTCATCACCTCTACGAGGAACGCGACCCCGCCGGCACCGATCCCCTCGTACATGATCTCGTCGAAGGTGACCCCTTCGAGTTCGCCGGTGCCGCGCTTGATGGCGCGCTCGATGTTGTCCTTGGGCATCGACACCGAGCGGGCCTTGTCGATGGCGTACCGGAGCGGCAGGTTCATGGTCGGGTCCCCGCCCCCGTTCTTGGCGGCGATGATGATGTAGCGGCTTAGCTTGCTGAACAGCTTCCCGCGCTTGGCGTCCACCACCGCCTTGTGGCGCATGATGTTCTTGGCGTGAC
>DASWYH010000427.1:0-2417 GCA_036405095.1 Gemmata sp.
GGGTCGCCATCAGGACGGCCGGGATGGCGACGGCCATCACCATGTACGCGACCCCGACCGACAGGATGGACGCGAGCCGCCCGCCGATGCCGACCGCAATGCCCTGCGGGTTCAGCGGGCTGAGCATCTGCCCGCCGAAGAAGATCAGCGGAACATACGTGCCCCACGCCAACCCGGCGAGGATGACATACACGGCCCACATCGGGAGACCGAACATCGTGAAGCCCCTTGAAAGTGAAAAGTGGGCAGCGGGTTGCGGGCAGTTGAAGGCGCCTTGGCCCTTCTGCCCACCGCCCGCTGCCCACTTCCAACCCAAGAGTGACCCTATGGGGATTCGAACCCCAGTTCCTGCCTTGAAAGGGCAGTGTCCTAGGCCACTAGACGATAGGGCCACTGTCGGCTGCGACGCCAAGGACACATCATTATTAGGAAGGGCAAGGGGCAGTGGGCAAGGGTCCGAAAGAGCGATTGCGAAGAAACGTTCGCGGTGGGGCACATCCGGGCCGGGCGGCGAACGACACCACCGCCGGCTCGTAAGAGGCACACCATTGGTGCGGTACAACCTTTCGAGTAGAATGAGGAACGATAACCCGCGGGTCGCGGACGCTTTGCATCTCCTTCGAGGACTCGAAACATGGCCAGCCCGAACGTGATTGAACTGACCGAAGGCAACTGGAACGAGCACGTTACCAGCGGCACCCTGATTATCGCGGACTTCTGGGCGCCGTGGTGCGGCCCGTGCCGCCGGCTCGCGTCCACCATCGACGCGGTCGCCGACCAGTTCGCCGGCAAGGTGAAGGTGGGCAAGCTGAACGTGGACGAGAACCCGAGCCTCGCCGTCAAGTACGACGTGATGACGATCCCGCGCATCCTGTTCTTCAAGGGCAGCGACACGCCGGTTCACACCGAGAGCGGCGTGCTCTCCCAGGACGACCTCGCGAAGCTCATCAACCAGTACGCATAACACCGTGTGAGCCGCGGGCGGTGCGCGACGGGTCAGGAGGCCTGAAGACTCAGGAGGGCACAAGCTCCTCTGTCTTTTGTCTCTTGACTCGTTGCTCGTTTCTCGCCCTCGTCCCTTCAGAAGTGTCCCCGTTGTGCCGATAAATTCGGTATTGCGGGTTCTTCTGTCGGTGCGGAGGGGCGGGAATGCCAGAAATCAACGACGACCTCGGACAAGCGGGTTCGGACCGGGCTGAAGCGCGTCGGCTGCTCGCCGAGGCCCGCAACGCCCACCGCACCGCCGTTCGCGAGCGCTCCCGGGCGCGCAAACTGGCCTCCCGGCTGTCCCGGCACCTCAAATACACCTTCGACCGCGCCCACGCGCAACTCGCCGCCGACCGCGCCGCCCTCGAAGCCAAGATCGAGCGCTTCAACGAGACGCAGTCGGGCTTCAACAGCACCACCGCGACCGACCGCGACCGGCTCCGCGACTCGTGGGCCGAGCTCCACGCGCGCCAGAAGCGGCTCACCGACGAGTGGGACGAGGTGAACCGGTTCCACGCGGAGCAGGCCGCGGCGCTCGACGCCCGGACCGCCGAACTCGCGGCCCGGGAGAAGGGCGAGGCCGCCGCCCGGACCCGGCTCCAGCGCGAGCTGGTCGAGCTGCGCGAAGAGGCCACGGCGCTCGACGCCCGGGTCCGCAACGCCCGGCAGGTGGTCGAGGAGCTGGAGCGCCAGCGGGAGCAGCTGCGGGCCGAGGTCCTGGCGCCGCCCGCCGAGCCGCCGCTGGAGCTGAAGGTCGCGCTGGACCGCGCCGCCGACCGCGACCTCACGAAATGGGCCAACGAGCTGGCCAAGAAGGAGGACCGCCTCAACGTCGAGCGGGCGTCCGTGACCGCGATGTTCGCGTCGGTCGCGCGCGACAAGGCCGGGCTCAACGACCAGCGCCGCCTGCTCGCGGAGCAGTTCGCGCAGCTCGCGAGCGCCCGCGCCGGGTGGCAAGCCGCCGAGCGCGCGACGGTCCTCGAAATGGAGCAGCTCGCGCGCACCCTGCGCCACCGCGAGGCCGAACTCGACGTGCGCGAGCAGCGCCTGTCCCGGGCCGACGCCCACCGCCGGGACGAGGGCTACGCGCTCTGGCAGCTGCGGCTGCGGCTCGAAGCGTGGCAGTCCAAGCTGGTCGCGTTCGAGATGCGCTGGCACACGGAGCGCGAGCACCTCGAAGCGGAGCTCCGGGCGCGCGAGGAGGCCCTGGTCGCCCGCGAGGCCCGTTCCGGCGCCGAGGGCGACGCCGGCGCGGTTCCGCTCGCGCTGTGGGTGCCGGAAACGTCGCTGCCCGCGATCCCGGCGGAACTCGCTGCCCTCCGGGACGAGGTCGAGCGCATGGCCGCGGTGCTGCTCGAAACGGACCTGCCGGAACCGCCCGAGCCGGCCGACACCGAACTCCCGTGGGGCGCGGAAGACGTGCGCGGGGG
>DASWYH010000428.1:0-2253 GCA_036405095.1 Gemmata sp.
GGGCGCACCCACACACAGGGTGCCCCACCCCAAATGACTCCCTGCGCCAACTGTCATGGGCCGATCACCGGAGCCGGGTACGCGGGCCGCGCGCCCGGTGACCGCCCCGCGCCCCTGTACTGCTGCTTCGGGTGCCTCGCGGTCGCCGAACGCGCGTGCGGCGAAAGTGCGTGCGGCGAAAGTGCGTGCGGCACCGGTTCCGACCGCGCGTTCGCGAAGCTCGGGTTCCGCCTCGGGGTCGGGTTGCTGGTCGCCGGGCAGTCGATGATCTTCGGCCTCGCGCTGAACCTCCACGACGACGTTCCGCCCGCCGCCCGCGACCTCGCCCAGTGGCTCATCTTGGCGGGTACGGTGCTGGTCGCGGTCCTGCTCGGCGGGCCGCTGGTTCGGGCCGCCGGGAGCGAACTGCGCCGCGGGCGGCTCACCATCGAACTGCTGTTCCTGCTCACCCTGTTCGGCGCGCTCGCGGCGTCGCTCCAGGCACACCTGACCGGGCGCGGCAAAATCTACTACGAAGTCGTGTCCGTTCTGCTCGTCGTGTACACGCTCGGCAAGGTGATCGGCGCGCGGGCGCGGGCCGCCGCCCTCCTGAGTTCGCGCGCCTGGGGCGACCGCCTCGGGTGGTGCCGCCTGCTCGATGAGGACGGGCACCCGCGAACGGTTCCGGTCGCGGACGTGCGGCCGGGGGCGGTCGTGGAAGTTCACCCCGGGGAACTCATCCCGGTGGACGGCGCGATTCGCGACGGGTCGGGCTTCGTGTCCGAGTCCGCGGTGAGCGGGGAACCGTTTGCGGTGGTGCGCCGACCCGGGGACCGCGTCCTGGCGGGGGCCGCGAGCTTCGACGCCACGTTCCGCATCGTGGCCTCGGCGAGCGGTCACGAGCGCGAAATCGACCGGCTCCTGAAAGCGGTCGAAGAGGCGCGTGACAAACCGCTGTCACTTCAGAACCGCGCCGACCGGCTCGGCCGGTGGTTCCTCCCTCTGGTGGTGTGTACCGCCCTTGGCACGTTCGCGTACTGGTCGACGTTCGCCCCGGCGGGTTGGGAAACCGGGCTGTTCAACGCGATGTCCGTGCTGCTGGTCGCGTGCCCGTGCGTGATCGGCCTGGCAACGCCGGTGGTGGTGTGGTCCGCATTGAACCGGCTCGCCGAACGGGGCGTGATCGTTCACAGCGGGGACGCGCTCGAGCGCCTCGCCGGGGTGGACCGGGTCATGTTCGACAAGACCGGCACGCTGACCGAGGACCGGTTCGCGCTGGTGCAGGTTGAAACGGTTTGCACCGGCGCCGAACGGGCGCGGCTGCTCGGGTGGCTGGCGCTGGTGCAAGCGCGGAGCAACCACCCGGCGGCGAAGCCGTTCGCGGACCTGCCGCGCACGTTCGCACCCGGCGACGAACCGCGGGCGGTGTCGCTGCGGGTGGTTCCAGGGTGCGGGGTAGTTGCGGACATTACCTTACCGAACGGCCGCCGGCACGAAATGAAGATCGGAACGCCCGCGTTTGTGCCCGGCACGCTCGGAGACGGCAGCGCAAAGGCACCCGATGCGCGGCGGGTTCACGTTGCTCTCGATGGGGCGCTGGTGGCGGTCGCTACGGTCGCCGAGCGGCTCCGCGATTCGGCCCCGCTCGCGCTCGCGCGCTTTGCGCAACTCGGCTTGTCCGTTGAAGTGCTGACCGGTGACGCCCCCGGGCGCGCCGAAGCGCTCGGGTTGCCGCGTGCGCACGGAGGGATGTTACCCGACGAAAAGCGCGCCGCGGTCGAGCGTGCGAAGGCGGAAGGCGCGAAGCCGCTGTTCGTCGGCGACGGGATCAACGACGCATCGGCGCTCGCGTCGGCGCATTTGGGGGTCGCGCTCGCGTCGGGAACCGACCTCGCCGTCAGTGCGGCCCCGGTCACGCTCTACGGCGCCGACCTTTCGGCGCTGCCGTGGGCCATCGAACTGAGTCGCTCCGCGGTGCGCGCGGTGCGGTTGAACCTCGCCCGTTCAGTGGCCTACAACCTCGTGGGCATGGCGCTCGCGGCCGGTGGGGTGCTTCACCCGGTGGTTGCGGCGGTGCTAATGGTGGTGTCGAGCCTCACGCTGATCTTTTCGTCTTCGCGGGTGGGGTGCGGGCACGAAGGAGGAGGCGAAGAACCCCTCCCCCCGGCCCCCTCCCCTAAGAAGGGAGGGGGAGAAAGCAACCCACCCCCCAACCCCCTCCCTGCGGAGTCGGAAGACAACCTACCCCCCGGCCCCCTCCCTGAAGGGAGGGGG
>DASWYH010000429.1:0-9968 GCA_036405095.1 Gemmata sp.
GGTCACTTCGTGCCCGCCGGCGAGCAGTTGCCGAACGGTGTGCGAGCCGATGTACCCGGCCCCGCCGGTTACCAGAATGCGCATTGCGATTGGTCCTTTGTCCTTCGTCCTGTGTCCTTTGTCTTAGCTGCCGTTGCGGAATGCTCAACACTGCAGCTCTCACGCACCTTCGCGCCGGGCCACTCTTCGGGGTACAATCCCACCTCCCAAACCCACAAGGGGCCACCGTGCCTGACCGCGCCGCACTCCTGATCGCCGTCGAAACGTTCTTCGAGGCCGGCCCGCTGGTGCAGTACGCTGCGGCCGACTGCGCCGAGTTGCTCCGCGCGCTCCCGGCCGCCGGGTACGCGCCCGAGCGCTGCACCCTGCTCGCCGCGCACCGCACCACCAAGGCCGTGATTGAGGCCGCCCTCAAGCGGTTGCCGAAGACCGCGGGGGACGCAGAATCGCTCCTGGTGGTGGTCGTGTCGCGGGGGTTCAACGTGAAGGGCCGCGGGTACATCGCCTGTGCCGACACCATCGCCCCGGACCCGCTCGAAACCGCCATTCCCGTTGCGGACTTCCTCGCGGCAGTCAGCAAGGTGAAGGCCAAAGAAGTCACCGTCTGCTTCGACATCGACCCGCTGGCGCTGGGCGAGAACAAGCTGATCCACCCCGGCCTGGATGACGCCGAACTCGGGGCGCTGTTTGAGAAGTCGCCCAAGTGCGTCGGCCTGACGGCGTGCGGGGAAGGGGAGCGGTCGTTCGAGTCGGCCCAACTGCGGCACGGCATCTGGCGGCACCACCTGATTGAAGCGCTCACCGGGAAGACGCGCGCGGGCGTCGCCAAGGACGGCACGTTCACGGCATCTGCGCTCCACGAGTTCCTGACGGACGCGGTGCCGCGCACGCTGCGCCGCACCTACGAGACGCCACAGGAGCAGGCGCCGATGCTCTACGGCGAGGCGAACGCCTCGGCGGTGGTGGCCGAACTGGAAAAGGTGCTGGTGCCGGGCGGCGATCTGCTCGACCCGACCCGCATGAAGCGGGTGGTGTTCCGCTCGGAGAGCGCGAGCGAAGTGAAGAACCTCGCGGGCTACCGCAAGGGCCAACCGATCCCGGATCGCGCGAACGAGTGGGCGCGGAAGTACGTCAACCGCGTCGCGGCCCCGGACATCAAACTGGACCTGGACAACACGTTCGACATGGTCCGCGAGATGTTCGGCTACAAGCGGAAGGATCTGGACGTGTCGGCCGAGCGCGACGGGCTCGGCTACATCCGCACGCCCGATTTCGAGTACACGGTGACGGTGAGCGTGAGCGAAGAAGACCCTTCGGAGGTCGTGTGGCGCCGTGAGGTGAGTCGGCTCTCGGGTCCGGAGTTCGTGCGCGGCGAGGGGTTCCGCAACGTGTTCGGGACGATGTTCGATCGGCTCGTGTTCGAGTTCGCGGCGCCGGTGGACGTGGCCGACTTCGTGGACCGGATCGAGGACGCGCCGCCCGAGGGGGTGAAGGTGACGGTGGCGAGCGATTCGGGCGCGGCGGTGATCGCGCTGGCGGGCTTCGCGGGGAAGATCAGCGTGACCCGCGACGCGGTGGTGATCCAGGGCCAGACCGGGAACCCGTCGAGCTTGTTGGAGCAGTTCCTGGTGTTCCTGCGGAAGTTCGGCGCCCTCGGCGAACCGAAGGCACTCACCAGCGGCGGGTGAGCCCTCCAGGGACGCACGCCCCTGGCTACAAGAACCAGTGCCCTTTCGGGGCTCAGACCCAGGTTCATGCTTTCCGTTTTTGAGCCCGCGAAGGCACCCGCCTGGGAGACAAGGGACCATCCTGGGCTGAGGCACCCTCACTCCGTCTTGCGGCAGTAGCGGATGAGCGGGCCGCCGGTCGGCTCGAACGAGGTCGGGCGGACGCTCTCCACGTACTCCGGTTTCCCGTCCTTGCTCACCACCGGCGGCGTCCCGAAGCACACCCGCAACTGCCCCCGGTCGGTGAACTCGTAGATCGCCCGCACGCGCAATCGCTTGCCGTCCGGGTTGGTGAAAATGAGGTCGAGTTCCTTCGGCGTTGCGCTCGCGTTCACGACGTACTCGAAGTCCTCGAAGCGGGTGCCCTGGAACTGTTCGGACCACGTCTCCTCGGTGATCAGCGCGTGCTTGCGGCGCTGGCTCCGGTCCTCCGTCGCGTTCGGCGAGTGGAAATCGACCACCACCCAGTCGCCCCGGAGGCGCTCGGCGTCGGTGGGCTCCCAAGTGCCGCACCCGCACGGGACCAGTGCCGCGATGAGCATGAAGCGTTTCATGCTGTCACTTAGAACGCGCGTCAGTCCAGTGGGGGCAGAATGTCGGGCTCAATTTGGTAACCGTCCGCCAGCGCATTGGTACTGTTGAAAAGTGCGACCACGGCCATAACTTCGCCGAGCGCTTCGACGCTCAGGCCCAACTTTCGCGCCGCGGCCGTGTGCGAGTTCACGCAGTACGAGCACCCGTTTGTGGCGCTCACCGCGAGCGCGATCAGCTCGCGCGTCAGCGGATCGAGTTTGGCGGCGCGCCCGCACGCCTCGGGGTGCATGATCGCCTTCAACCGGGTCCACACGAGTTCGAGGTGGTCGGGGTTGGTGGCGAGGACGCGCCACATGTTCGGGACGAACGAAATGTTCTTCGTCGCCTTGATGTCGGCGAACACCTCGGCCACTTTGCCGGTTGCGGCCTCTTCGGTGACAGGAGCAACGGTTGCGATTCGGTTGTCGGCCATCGACGCTTTCCCCAACGCGGTAAGAAATTCGCTTCGGTATCCGGTTAATTGCTTGCACGCGCAATCGGGCCGGGTTAGTCTCTTCATACTGTTCACACGAACGGACCCACCAGAACGCTCCGCGAATCCTGCCCACATTCCCTCCCGAGCCGCCGTTCGGAGCCGCGAAGTCATGGAACAGAAGTTCGACGCCACACCCAGAGCCGAACTGCGCCTCGACGGGCGCAAGGTGACCCGCACCGACGTGACCGGCGATTGGGGGCTGCAACTGCGCTGGGTCGTGAAGCGCGACGGGAAGGTGATCGCCACGCCCCCGGCCCGTGCCGAGCACACCTATGAGCACCCCGGAACCGCGCCCGGCGCCTACGAAATCGTGCTCGAACAGTTCAAGTACGTGAACTACCAGAAGGACGCAACCGGCGAGTACACGAAGAGCGCGTTCGTCGCGATCTCCAACGCCGTCACGTACACAATTTAGCTGGGCGCGGGTCTCCGGCCCGCCCGCCGCGCTCAATGAGGTGCGCGGCGGCACTCCTCGTGCGACGCCACACAACCCGGCGGGCCAGGCGCCCGCGCTCCCGAGAGCCCGACCATGCTGAACATCGGCAACGAGAAGGTTCCGCTCTGTGAGGGCGTGTCGCGCCGCGCGTTCCTGACGGCCGGGGCCGCCGGGGCCGGGGCGCTCGCACTGCCCACGTTCTTTCGGCTCCAACAGGCGGGCGCCGCGGACGCGAACCGGGCCAAGATCCGGAACTGCATCACGCTGTTCCTGGTCGGCTCGCCGGGGCAACTCGACACCTGGGACATGAAGCCCGAGGCGCCGGCGGAGGTGCGCGGCAAGTTCAAACCGATCAGGACGAACGTCAACGGGGTCCAGATCTGTGAACATTTCCCGCTGATGGCCCGGATGATGGATAAAGTGGCGCTGGTCCGCAGCTTGCACCACAGGACCGGCGCGACGCACGAGAACGGCCAGCGCTGGATGATGACCGGGCACGACTTCAACGCGGACAGCACGAAGCCGCACATCGGGAGCGTGGTGTCGCGCGTGTTCGGGGCGCGCGGCGACCTGCCCGCCAACGTGGTGCTCCCGGGGCCGATCGGGAACACCGGCGCCGGCCCGCTGCACGGCCAGACCGCAGCGCACCTCGGTAGCGCCCACGAGCCGTTCTTCCTCAACGCGGACCCCGCGCTGCCGACGTTCAAGGTCGGCGATCTGGAGGTGCCGGCGGGCGAATCGCAGGCACGCCTCGACGCCCGCAAGCGGCTGCTCGAACAGGTCGATGAGCTCCAGAAGCACACCGAAGCCCGGGCCGTCGGCGAGCACGATGCCGCGTACCAGCGGGCCTTCCGGTTGCTCACCTCGCCGGAAGCGAAGAAGGCGTTCAACCTCGGCGACGAGCCCGCGAAGGTGCGCGACCGCTACGGCCGCAACACCTTCGGCCAATCGTGCCTCATGGCCCGGCGGCTCATCGAAGGCGGCGTGCGGTTCGTGACGGTCAACCACTTCGACACGGTGTTCAACCTGTCGTGCTGGGACATGCACGCGGACGGGGGCGGGTTGAACAACACCTACGCCGACTACGAGCGGTTCCTGTGCCCGCAGTTCGACTGGGCGTTCACCGCGCTCGTCTCCGACCTCGCGGACCGGGGGATGCTGAAAGAGACGGTGGTCGCGGTGTTCTCCGAGTTCGGGCGCACCCCGCGGCTGAACGGCCGCAGCGGGCGCGACCACTACCCGGCCGCGTGGACCAACTTCTTCGCCGGCGGGAACTTCAAGGGCGGTCAGGTGATCGGTGCCACGGACAAGATCGGCTCGCGGCCCGTGGACACGCCGGTCGAGCCGCCGCAGATGCTCGCGTCGCTGTACCACGGGATGGGCATCAACCTCGACACCGCGCTGATGCCCGGTCCCGGCGACCGACCCGTTCGGATGGTCGAGGCGGAACCGATCAAGCAACTCTTCAGGTGAGCCGAAGAGGAAAAATCATGGCCACAAAAGGGCACACAGGGCACAAAAGAAAACCGAAGAGTGAAGAGAAAAGTTCGGTGCCCACCCGCGCTTTGTCCCGGGCTCTCTTTTGTGCCCTTTTGTGGCCGTTCTTCTTTTGTTCCCCTGTCGGGGCCGCCGAGCCGATGGTGCGCGACCTCAGCGTTCGCGGGTTGCAAACCGACGGCACCACCGCTCTTACTGTCACCGGCGACGGTCTGGGCACCGCCCCGAAACTGTTCCTGCCCTTCGCAGCGAAACAGACACTCAAACCGGGCAGCACCGACAAGAAGGCCGAGTTCGATGTTTCGCTCGGCGGCGCGCCGCCGGGGCTGTACCACCTCCGCGTCGTTACCGCGGGCGGCGTGAGTCTGCCCGTCGTGATCGGTGTGGACGCGCTCCCCCAAAAGCCGTTCGCCCCGAAGGTCGAAGCGCTCCCGGTTGCGCTTCACGGGGCGCTCACCGGGAGCACCGTTCTGGAGACGACGTTCACCGGGAAAGCGGGTCAGAAGCTCGTTGTGGAAGTCGAATCGCAGCGGCTCGGCGGGAAGTTGCGCCCGGTCGTTCACCTTGTTAACGCGAAGCGGTTGCAACTCGAATGGGCCTGGGGCAAGCCCGCGCTGAGTGGAGACGCGCGTTTGCTCGCGACGCTGCCCGCGGACGGCACCTACACCGTGAGCCTGCACGACGCCGAGTACGCCGGACCGGCGCCCGGACATTTCCGGTTGAAGATCGGCGCGTTCGACTTTGCCGAGCAGGTGTTCCCGCCGGTCGTGGCGAAAGGGACGAAGAGTGTGGACCTGTTCGGTTCGGTTTCGGAGAAGGCCGAACTGCCCGCCGTGGGTGGGCCGGTTGTCGCACTGGACTGGCCGAAGGTCGGAACGTGGTCCGGCCCGCGGCCGTTCGTGGAAGTGAGTTCGTGCCCGGAGCTGATCGAGACGCCGGGGAAAATCCTCGACCTCCCCACGGGGCGCGTCGGCGTGTCAGGGAAGCTGAGTTCCGCCGGTGAAGAGGACGCGTTCCGTATCACCGTCGAGCCGAAAACGAAGGTGCGGCTGGAACTGTTCGCGGAGCGCATCGGGTCGCCGATTGGTGCGGCCCTTGTGCTCCGTAACGGGGCCGGGGCCGTGGTCGCGCAGGGCGCGGACTCGCCCGAGTCGCTCGACCCCGTACTCGAATACACCGTGCCGGATAAAGTAACCGCGCTCACCGTTGGCGTGGTCGATGCGCAGGGGCGCGGCGGGCCTCGTGGGTTCTACCGTCTCGCGGTCGATCCGGTGCGGGGCACGGGCCCCGGCGACTTCCGGCTCTTTACGCCCCTCCAAAGGCTGAACCTCCCGGCGGGCGGGAAAGCGGTCGTTCCGGTGTTCGCGGACCGGCGCGGGTTCGTCGGGCCGATCGACCTGCGCGCAGCCGGTTTGCCCGCGGGGCTGAAGCTGGAAGGGGTGACGATTCCACCCGGCGCAGACGGCGCTCTGGTGACCGTCACTGCGTCCGGAACGGTGCCCGCGTCGCTGGTCGGGTGGAAGGGGCGCGGCGGGTCCGATGAGCGCCCGGTGTTCGTGAAGGGGCACCCGCTCGAACGGCTTCAGCCGTGGCTCGCGACCGAGTTCGCGGTTGCTCCTACCAGCGCCAGGCCCGCGGATCTTCGCATCGACTGGAAGGCCCTTCCCGCCGATGTGGGGTTGGCACCGGCGGGCAAGCTCGTGCTGCCGGTGGCCCTGTCGCGAACGGATATGGCATCTCCGGTGCGCCTCACGCTGCTCACGAGCCAGAACCCGCCGCTCACGAACAACCAACCCGACACGAACCGCACCATTCGGCTTGAGAAGCCGACCGAGTTCGGGGCGAAAGTGAGCGAAGGCAACGTTTCCGTTCTCGTCCCGGCGGAACTGCCCGCGGACTCGTACCAGATCGCGGTACTCGCGGAGCTGCTCACCCCTGACAAGCAGCGGGTACAGGCGTCCGCGGTGACCCCGGTTCGCGCGTTCCCCGTGAAACTGCCCGTGGCGGTGAAGTTCGCCGCTCCGAAACTGGAAGCGAAACTCGAAGCGAAGGCCGGTGTGGTGCTGGAAGTGAAGGGCACCGCGGAGCGCCTTCACGGGTTCGCCGGCGACGTGACCGTAACCCTAACCGGGTTCCCAGCAGGCGCCCCCGCACCCGCGCCGGTCACAGTGAAAGCGGGCGACACCGCGTTCGTCCTCACGCTCACGCTGCCGCCGGCGACAGCGCCGGGTGAAACGAAATTGAAGCTCAGCGCGACTGCCGTACCCGATCCGAAGCAGCCGAACGTGCGCGTCAAGGCTCGGGAGGCCGAAGCCGTGTTGAACGTGGTCCCGCCGCCGAAGTGATTCCTTGTCCTCTCCTTGCGGGTGAGGCGGGACCGCGCCCGCGAAACGCCCCTCACCCGCAAGGGAAGAGGGCACATGTGACTGACCCGAGGCTCCTATCATGACGCGCCTCTTCCTTGTTCTCGTCTTTGCGCTCTGGCCGGTTGCGCTCTGCGCGGCCGAACCGGTGAGCGCCGTCAGCGTTTCCCCGGCGGCCATCGAGATCAAGCACCACCGGCACCCGCACGCGATTCAGGTGCTCGGCACCACCGCCGACGGCTACTCCATCGACCTGCGCGCCGGAGCGACCTTCGGCGTTGATAACCCGAAGGTCGCAATCGTCGAAGCGGGCTGGGTGAAGCCGGTCGGCACCGGGCGCGCGAAAGTTACGGTCACCGCCGGGGGCAAGGCGTTCACGATTCCCGTAACCGTCGCGCTGGCGGCCACCGAGCCGCCGGTGAGCTTCCGGCACGAGGTCATGCCCATTCTGACCCGTGCCGGGTGCAACGCGGGCGCGTGTCACGGGTACTCGCTCGGCAAGAACGGGTTCAAACTGTCCCTTCGTGGGGCCGATCCCGAGCCGGACTTTTTTGCCATCGTGAAGGACTCCGCCGGGCGCCGGGTCAACTTCCAGGTGCCGCAGAACAGCCTCCTTGTCACAAAAGCGCGGGGCGATTCGCCGCACGAGGGCGGGGCGCGGTTCGTCAGGGGGGCACTCGCGGACACCGTGTTCACCGATTGGATTCGGCAGGGCGCCCCCAGCGACATCCGGGACGCGCGGGACGTGGTGCGCGTGGTGATGGTGCCCGATAAGCTCGTGCTCAAACCGGGGCAGTCGCACCAGGTCCAACTCGTCGCTGAGTACAGCGACGGTTCCGCGCGCGACGTGACGCGGTGGGGCGCGTTTGCGGCCAACAACGACCGGTTCGCAGCCGTCACCGAGGACGGGAAGGTGACCGCCGGGAGCGCGGGCGAAACGGCCGTCATCGGCCGTTTCGAGCGCGTGTTCGCCGCGACGGGGGTGACCACACTGGCGCCGAGCGGTCCGTTCACGCCCGCGGCGGTTCCGAACGACGTCATCGACCGTCCGGTGATCGAAAAACTCAATCGGCTCAAGATAGCGCCTTCGGGAATGGCCGGCGACGAGGAGTTCCTGCGCCGGGCGTATCTCGACGTGATCGGGCTGCACCCCAAGCCGGACGAGGTGCGGGCGTTCGGTGCGGACAAAGACCCCAAGAAGCGGGAGAAGCTGGTTGACGCGCTGTTCGAGCGGCCCGAGTTCGTGGACCACTGGTCGCTCAAGTGGGGCGACCTCTTGCAGAACTCGCGGAACACGGTGAGCGCGCCCGCGCTGTTCCAGTTCCGGGAGTTCATCCGCTCGGCGGTCGCGTCCAACACCCCAATGGACACGTTCGCGCGGCAACTCCTCACCGCTCGGGGCGGGCTCTCCGACGACCCGGCCAGCGTGTACTTCACCATCAGCAAGGACACCAACGACACCGTCGAGCGCGTCACGCAGGTGTTTTGCGGCGTGCGGATGTTGTGTGCCCGGTGCCACTCGCACCCGATGGAGAACTGGACCCAGGCCGATTACTTCGGGATCGCGAGCTTCTTCACGCAGGTGACGGCCAAGCAAGACCCGCGGGCGCCCGCCGTTGCGAACACGAAGGTCGTTTCGCTGAACCTCGCGGCCGGGTCCGCGACCAACCCGCGCACGGGCCGCGCGCAGGCGCCGCGGTTCCTCGGCGGCGCCGAACCGAACCTCGCCGCCGGCACCGACCGCCGGGCCGCGTATGCGAAGTGGCTCACCGAGCCCAAGAACCCGTTCTTCGCGCGCGGCATCGTGAACCGGTACTGGAGCTACTTCTTCCACCGCGGCATCATCGACCCGGTGGACGACATCCGCAGCACCAACCCGCCCATCAACCCGGCGCTGCTCGACGCGCTGGCCGCGGACTTCGTGAAGAGCGGGTTCGACACGCGGCACCTGATCCGCCGCATCGTGACCTCACAGACCTACCAGCGCACCGGGGCAGCGAACGGGAGCAACGCGGCCGACGAGCAGAACTTCTCGCACGCGCTCCCGCGGCGCGTCCCGGCGGAAGCGCTGCTCGATTCGCTGGTGCAGGCGACCGCGGTGGCCGAGCCGCTGCCCAACGGGTTCCGCGCCGCGCAACTCCCCGATGCGAGTTCCGAGAACACGTTCCTGAAGCTGTTCGGCAAGCCGCAGCGGATGGACGCCTGTGAGTGCGAGCGCGACAACGGGTCGAACATGCTCCAGGCGCTGCACTTCCTCAACGGGAAGAGCATCCTGGGGCGGGTGCGCAACCCCGGGGCGCGCCCGGCGCTGCTCCTCGCGAAGAAGCTGACCGACGCGGAGCTGGTGACGGAACTGTACCTGTGGTCGCTGGCTCGGTCGCCGTCCGCGAAAGAGTTGGAGGTCGGGACGGACTTCGTGAAGGCGAGCGAGACCCGCGCCGCGGGCGCCCAGGATCTCATGTGGGCGCTACTCAACAGCAAGGACTTCCTGCTCGTGCGGTGAGGTCGCGGTCCCGGATGAACGATCGCGTTGGACGACCCTCGGACGGCTCGTGGCGCAAATTTGGGTAACCAAGGCGGTCGCGCTCGGCTGTGATCGAAGACCTGCTGCCCCGGCGAACCTCGGGTGCCCGCTCCGAGGGCTACAACCCGAGCCCGAGGCGCGCAACCCGACTGCCTCGGAGGTCGTAAGGTGTGACCAGTCCCGCGCGGAAGCCTGGGTGCCGGAGGCGGCCCGTGCGGCGCGCCCGAAATTGCATAACTCCTATCACAAGATGTACCCCGGGCCAAACCCTTGTGGCTTTACGGCTTTCGCCCCGTGGCCCTCAACGTTTGCGCCCGGGAATCGACATGCGCGTCACCGACTGAGAACCCAT
>DASWYH010000430.1:0-8723 GCA_036405095.1 Gemmata sp.
GCGGCCGCGGCTCGGCAGCAATGGGTTGCCTTCTGCGGGCGTGGGTGTCAGCGGGGACCGGCGGAACGGCGCTCAGAACAGATCACTTGAGTTCCTTGATGTAGATGTTCTTGAACCACAGCGGGTCGCCGTGGAACTGCAACTCGACCGGCCCCTTGTCGGGCACCGGTTTGCTGCGGTCCCAGTAGTTCAGCAGTTTGGCCTTCTCGACCACCAGGACCCCGTTCAGCTTCACCGTCACCTCGTCGCCCGTCACGGTGATGTGGAACGTGTTCCACTCGCCGACCGGCCGGTCGGCCTTCTTCAGCGGGATCTTGCCGACCTTCTGTCCGGCCTTCAGCTTCACCGCGTTGTCCGCGGACTTGGCCGCGTCCGCCGGGAGCGGGTTGTTCCAGAGCCCGCCGGAACCCGTGCCCTTGTCCTCGTTGCGCGCGCCGGGGGAGTTGTCCGAGTCCCAGATCTGCACCTGCGGCTGCCCGCGCAGGTACAGCCCGCTGTCGCCGTTCTTCTCGATCTTCCAGTCCACCATCAGTTCGAAGTTGCCGTAGTCCTTGTCGGTCACGAGGCTGACGCCACCCTTGCCGTCGCAGTGGATCGCGCCGTCAGCGACCTTCCAGTGTTCGAGCGCGGTCTTGGTGCGGGCCGCTTGCAGCTTGGCGAGGTCCTCGGGCTTCTGCTTGGCCCGCTCGGCCATCGTGGTGTGGCCCTTCCAGCCGGTCAGATCTTTGCCGTTGAAAAGGGGCACGAACCCGGCCGGGGGCTTGTTGTCGTCGGTGCGCGCGGCGGGCGCGAAGAGGGCGATCGCGAGCGCGACCGCCGCGAGGCGAGGTTTCATGACCAGCTCCGGAACGCGGGAGTGAAGGTGGGCCGAATCAAGTTACCGCCGCGCGGGGGGGAGAGCAAGGGGGCACCTCGGCCCCGATTTGGGGCGCCCCTCCCGCGCCCGATGGACGGGCGCGGGAAACGAGGGGCGGGCCCCATTACGGCTTCTTGGGGGCCACCAGTTCGGCCTCGATGAACCGTTTGAGGTCGTCGAAGGCGGCGGCGCCCTTGACCCGGAACGTCTCGTACTCGGGCGCGTCGTTCGGGGGCATGTCCGCGTCGGTGTGGACGCGCGCCTGGAGCCGCGCCAGCACCTCCTGTTTGCGCTTCGGGTCGGCGGTTCGCACCCAGTCGGCCCGGCCCTTCGTGTCGAACGGGTCGAACGGCAGCGCCGGGATCGTCTCGAACAGCCGCGGCTTCGCCCCGGCGCGCACGTCGTGGCACCGCAGGCACGCGCTCGTCGGGACCACGGCCGCTTCCAGTTCCTCCAGGGCCTTCGGGTCGCGCTTCGGCACCCGCCCGTAGGTCGCGCGCTCCGGGGCGAACCCGTCAGCGAGCCGGTACTTCGTGGTGAGCAGCGCGTCCAGCCCGGCGACGAACCGGTCCTTGAAGTCGTCGCGGTCCGGGAGCGGGTCGCCCGCGAGCACGTCGGCGAACTGCGGCTCCTCGAACACCGCTTTGGCCAGAACCGCGGGCGTGACCTGCGGCCTGTTGAGCCGCTTTGCCGCGCCGGCGAGGGCCCCGGCCACGAACGCGCGGTCGCCCTCGGTCAGTCCCATCGTGTTCGCGAGCAGAACCGGGTTCACCAGCCCGGACGGCTTCTGGGTGGCCTTCGGGGTGAGTTGCACGAACGCCTTGATGTTGCTCGGCTGGCTGGCGCTCGGCACGGCGAGCCGGCCGTTCGCCCGCGCGGCGTCAATGTCCGCGAGCTGTTGGAGCTTCGTGGCAATGTTTTTAGCGGCGAGTTCGTTGTTGAGTTGAATATTGAGAACACTTCTCTGATACCGGTCCAAAGAGCTGCGTGTGCGAACCGCCGGGGGCGGCGGGAGCGGCTTGATCGTGTTCGGGTCCCACGACTCGTACAGCGGAATCGGGAACGGGGCGAAATCGGCGAGGACACCGTGGTTGGTCGCCTTCGCCAGCGCGAGCCACTCGCGCGTGTACCGCAGGTAGGACGGATCGGCGCCCCATCGGTCGACGGCCGTTCGGGTCGCCCGGTCGTTCGGGGCGAGCGGCCCCGGTTGGGCGATCGCGCCGAGCAGCGCCACGAACGCCTGCCGGCCCCCGGGCGAGCGGTTCATGAGCCGGAACCGCTCGCGGTTGAGCTTGAGCGTCCCGCCGAGGCGCACGGCCTCGTCCACGGCGGCGCCTTCCGGCGCCACGAGCGCCATGCCGTCGATCCGGTCCCGCACCCCGACCGCGCCGGGCGGGACCACGTCCACCAGCTTATACTTGTTCGCCACCAGCGTGCGCAAACCGGTGTGGGCCGTGGAGTTCGTCCAGGGACCGGCCCCGAGGATCGGCCCCCTGTTCTTGTGGCACGAGAAGCACCGGCCGCCGTCCACGAGCCGCAACTTGGGTGCGTCGGTGCCTATGTCCTCGATCACGCCGAAATCGAACCGGCGCCGCAACTCGTTCCACGAGATGAACTCGACCGACGTCACCTTGGGGTCGCCGCCGGCGGGGGCCTTCTCCATGTTGGCGGCCAGGAACAGGCGCCCGTTGAGGTTCACGGCGGTCGGCTCGGCCCCGCCCGGGGCGGACGCAACGGGCGCGATCACGACGCGCGGGTTGGAGATGCCCGAGTCGAGCCGGACGGCCGAAAACACCACCGGGAGCTGTGCGAACGTGCCCAGCTTCCCGAGCACCTGCCACAACTCGGCGCCGGTCGCCGGGGGCTTCCCGTCGTTGGCTTCGAGCAGGGCCGTTACGCAGCTCCCGCTCAGGACGGGATCGGGGCATGGACCGGGTTCGGCGGCCCCGGCGGGGGCGGCGCCGGGCACCGGGACCGCCACGAGGGGGGCGAACAGGACGGCTCCCGCGAGATACCAAAGCCTCCGTGTCATATTCCTATCTCCGGCTGTTTGAAAGGGCGAAATCGCACGCGATCGACCGGTCTCCGTTTGAAACGAAGGGGGGCCGAAAGCGTTTGCGGTCCGCCCGGGCGGAGCCGGCGGGGCCGAACCGAAGTGACGCGAGGGCTGGCGGATACAGCGGATGTGAAGAAACCAAAAAGAACGGCCGCCGGGCGGAACCGGCGGCCGTTCGGGTGATCATCCAAACCTCAACCGTGGATCTCGGCCACCGCGAGGTAGAGGCGGGCGTGCGAGTTCCACCCGCTCGCCTCGGGGAGCACCTGGATCGCGTTTTGGATCGCTTCGCGGGCCTCGGTGAGCCGGCCCATGAACAGGTTCGCCATCCCACGGTTGAACAGCACCGCCGGCGATTCCGGGAGCGCGGCCCACGCGGCGAGGGCGTCCGCACACTGGCCCTTTTGCCACAGCAGCGCGGCCTTTTCATTTTCCGCACCGGTGCCCGCGAGGAGCGCTTCGGCGGTCCCGAAGTCGCCCAGCATCCGCGCCACCCCGGCAGCGAGAACCGGGTTCGTCTTGGCGGCCTTCGTGACCCACGCCCGCAGCCCGGCGAACGCGGGGAGCGGTGCCTGCGCGCCGGTCGGGCGCAGCTCGGCCGGGTCGAATTTCGTGAGCAGCGGCTGCAAATCCTTCACCCGCTGCGGGAAGTGCCCGGCCGCCATCGGTAGGGCGAACGCGGCCGACGGCTGGCTCACCAGCGCGCCCCATTCGGGCGGGAGCGGACCCGCGGTGCCGGCGGTTGGAGCCGCGTGGGCGTCGATCCAGGCCGCTCGCGGGTCCACCCGGAACCCGGCCGCGACCTCGTGCGGTTCAACTTCGCTTTCGCCGAGTTCGACTGCCGTCGTGGCGTCTGAACGGGTGGCGAGGAATCGCATCATAAGCGATTCGATGCTCGGTTGGTTCGCGGTCGAGCGGGTCATGGTTTGCTCCTCACGGCCCGGTTGCACTGCCGGGGTCGCTACTCGAACGCGGAGCCCCGCCCCACTTGCGCCGCGCGGGGCGGAAATCTTCGGGACCAGTTTTGAGAGATTATACCCATGGGGCGCGAAACGAAGGGAGCAAAAGCGCACCGGGGGCCGGTGCCCGGTGCAAACCTCAAACCCCAGCGGGTCAGGAGTTTACACCGGGCACCGGCGCCCACGAAGAACGCCCTATCGACATCCGGATTACATCGGCGGGGCTTTCTTCTCGGGTTCCTTCTTGGGCGGTGCCGGCACAATGGGCGGGTTGTAGGTCTTGAGCTGGTTCGCGAAGCTGCCCGGGTTATATGCGAGCATCCCTTTCAGGGTGAGGAGCTTGGCGAGCAAATCGGGGTCTTTGATCACGTCCGGCGACGCCTCCCGGTTGAGCCCGTCGAGGAGGATCGGCGTCGCCGCCTTCCCGTTGGCCCGGATGTGCCGGATCGCGGCGTCGGCGGCCTTCCGCCGGAGGTCGGTCGGCACGTTCCCGATGGAGCGGGTCGCGAGACCCAGAAGCGCCTGTTGCGCCTCGGCCGATTTGAGCCGCTCGACCGCGTCGATTGCGGCCGACGTGCGGTCCGCATCGAACGGGTTGTTGATCGCGTTCCGCAGCTCGGCCTCGGCGAGCCGGAAATCGTACCCCGGCAAATCACCGACCGCCATCTGGCGCAGAAACTCGATCGCGGCCCGCGACTCCGCTTTTTTCACCGCCCCCTCGCGGGGGACCATCATCGGGTCGGCGAACAGCACCTTGAACTCGGGTTCCAGCGCCAACCGCGTGTACGGTTCGGGGATAATCCTCACTTCGGGGTAGTTCTTGAGGAGCCGCGCGAGCCGGGCTTCGATCAATGGGTCACGAAACGGCTCGACCGAGAGCCCCAGCTCCACGGGATCGACCTTCGAGCGGAAGAAGTCGTATTTCTCGTGGGCGCCCTTGGCCTTCAGCACATCGACCTCGAACCGCTCAATCAGCTTCATGAGGTCGGTCGAAGCGAGGTTCGTGCCGTACAGGGCTGACGGCGGCTGGAGCGCGATCTGGTTGCGGATGCGGTTGAGCTCGGCGACCGTTTCGGGTGCGGAGTCCGGGGTGATCGGGAACTCGGCCCCGAGGACCGAGTAGCTAATCAGGTGCACCCGGAGGTCCAAGAGCCGCTTCTGGTTATCGGTGAGCGTCATCGGGAGCGTGTCGATGACCCGCTGGAGCCGAGTGGCGCGGACCGTGGCGGCTTCGCGGAACACGGCGTCGCGGCGCTGCTGGACCTCCTTGCGCGTCCTGTCTTGCTCTTCGGGCGTATATTTCGGGTCGGGCGTGTACGGGGCGGGAATCCCGACCACGTCACTCTCGGTCGCCGCGATCAGTTCCGCGGTTCGGAGCACCAACTGGTCGAACGTCGGGGGGCGGGGCTTGTCCGGGGACGCGATGACGAAGACCGGGCGCCCGGCGGTGCACCGATCCGAGGTGACCTGTCCGATCAGGTCGATCAGCTCCGGGTTCGCGGCGTGGTGGTCGATGAAGATCAGGTCGAAATCGGACGCCCGCGCGGTGCGGCGCAGGAGGTCGCGCCCGGACCCGAGGATCTCGACGTCGTACCCGAATCCGCGTAGCAGCGCCGCGTTCGCGTCGGCGCGGAACTTGCCCGGGTCCACGAGGAGCACGGTGCCCTTCGATTCGGCGGGCTTGGCGCCGTCGAGCCCGGCCGCCCGGCGGAGGATCTCGACGATCTGCAACTTGGCATCGGGCGGCACCGGCACCGGGCCGCGGAGCAGCGCGCTGGCGGCGGCGAACTGGACCGAGTGGTCCGGGTAGCTCAGCGCGCGGACCAGAAGCGAGGGCCTCTGCCCGGCCCCGGCGGGCGGGGTCGCCGCCTCGCGGTCGGCTCGGTCCCCGAGCACCTGGACCATCGCCAGCACCAGCGGGGTGCGTTTCTCGACCAGCCCGCGGGCCAGGAGGTCCGTGAGCGCCCGCGAGGGTGCGTCGGCGAGCAGCTTGTAGACGGCTGGCTCGGTGGCCGCCAGGTGCCCGAACCTGGCCCGCTCGATCGCGCGCTCGGCGGCCAGCGCCAGGACCAGCGCCTGCGCGGGCTCGTAATCGGGCTTCACGTCTAGCGCCCAGCGCGCGAACCGCAGCCCGTAATACTCTTCGGCCTGTCCGACGGGCACATCGGGCAGGCGGTCGATGCGCGAAATCCCGTCGCGCTGGGTCGCGACCCACACCGGCACCAGCGCCGCGCTGCCATCGGGGTTGGTCTTGGCGCCGAGGTAGCGGCCCTTGTGGTCGTAATACTTGCGGGCGAGCGCGGTGAGTTCCACTTCCGGGCGCTTGGCATCGGCCTTGGGACCGGGGACCAGCTCGTTGTGGAGCTGGGCGGCGAGGTCGTGGAGGGTCGGGCTCTCGGCCCGCGGGCGCGACAGGACGCGCCAGAGGAACGGGGTGAAGTCGGTCTGGGCGTTGTTGAGTAGGACCTTCACGTCGCGCCGCCGGGCGAGCTCGCGCAGCACCCCGTACTGTCGGTCCGGGGCAAGGATGTCGAGCGCGGCGACCCACCCCGCCATCGTCGGCCCCTCGAGCACCGGGATCGTATCCAGGATCCCGGCGTACAGGTCCTTGCTCGGGTTCGTGCGGATTGCGTCGATCATAAATGGGATCGCGTACTCGCCGGTCCGCCGCAGTTCCTGTTGTGCGAACACCTTCTCCTCGTAGGTCTCCCCGAGGTTGCGGATGTACTTGGCGACCCGCTCGGGCTTGTACAGGTTCTTCGCCGTCACGGCGAGCGCGTTCCTGTTGAGCACCTCGATGTCGTTGCGGATCTTCTTCTCGGTGGCCGGGTCATCCGAATACTTCGGCACGGTGCGGAGCATCTGGAACACGGTGGTGCCGTACTTCTTTTCGAGTTCCAGATAGTCGGCGTCGGTCGGCCCGCTCTTGAGGAACTCTTCGAGGAAGATCCCGGCGACGTCGTACTTGCCCTCGCCCATTGTCGCGCGGAACTTTTCGTAGATCTCGACCGGTTTGGGGGCCGGCCCCTTCCGGGGCTGTGCGTGTGCGGCCCCCCCGTGCGCCAGAGCGGCGCCGAGTGCGATCGCGAGGGCGAGGAACGGGACGGTTCTCACCGGGTGTCTCCTCAGTGCGGCCTTGGCGGCGAGTCCGAGTTGTATGACGGGTCAGCTCCCTCACCTTTCACCCTAACGGCGAAGCGGCGCGCGGTAAAGCCGACAAACTCGGTCGGCTGAGGCGCCCCGCCCGCGCGAGCGGCGGACCCCGAACCGACCGAGCCGTTTACGATGTGATTGTGGAAGCGCCGTTCAAGTTAAGCAATCCTCTTCGCACGCGACGAGGTCCGCGAACGTCTCCCGGCGGCGGATCAGCCGGTGTGTGCGGCCTGTAACGAGGACTTCCGCGGCCCGGCACCGGGAGTTGTAGTTCGACGCCATCGTCATCCCGTAGGCGCCGGCCGAGAACACGCTGAGCAGGTCGCCCCGCTTCAGCTTCGGGAGCGGGCGATCTTTCGCGAGGTAGTCGCCGCTCTCGCACACGGGGCCGACGACGTCCTGTTTGAAGCACCCCGGCATGTCGCGGAACGGGTGCGGGTCGTCGGGGTCGCCGTTGACATCAGGAGTCAGGGGCGCGTCGGCGGGCGGGGCCACCGGCCAGACGCGGTGGAACGACCCGTAGAGGGTGGGCCGGATGAGGTCGTTCATCGCGGCGTCCTGGATGATGTAGTGCTTGCCGCCGGTGGACTTGGTGAACACCACCCGGCTGAGCAGGATCGCCGCGTTGCCGACGATGAACCGCCCGGGCTCGAGGATGAGCCGGCACCCGGACTCCTTCACCGCGGGCACGATCACCTCGGCGAAGGCGCTCGCCGGCCGGGCCTCGTCCTTGCGGTAGTTGATGCCGAACCCGCCGCCCATGTTCAAATACTTGATGTCGTGGCCCTGCGCCCGGAACTGTTTGATGAGCGCCAGGCCCTTTTCGACCCCCATGCGGTACGGGTCGGCCTTCAGGATCGGCGACCCGAGGTGCATGTGCAGGCCCACGACCGCGAGCCCGGGGTGGCCGACGACGCTCCGCGCGACATCGACGATGGTCTCGATGTCGAGCCCGAACTTCACGCCCTTCACGCTGGTGTCGGTTTTGACGTGCGTCTTCGGCGGCAGGTCCGGGTTCACCCGCAGCGCCACGTTCGCCTTCACGCCGAGCTGCTGCGCGACGGCGCCGATGGCGTGCAACTCCTGTTCGCTCTCCACGTCGAACAGGAACACCCCGTTCTGGAGGGCGAAGGCGATCTCCGGGTCCGTCTTGCCCACCCCGGCGAACACGATCTTCGCGCCGCCCGGCCCGGCCTTCAGCGCGCGCTGGAACTCGCCCTGCGAGGTCACATCGAAGCCCGCCCCGTGCTGGCCCATCAGCCGGCACAGCGACAGGTTCCCGTTGGCCTTCACGCTGTAGCAGATGACCGGGTCGACTTCGGCAAAGGCGGTTTGCACCTGCTTCAGGTGGTGGAGCAGGGTGGCCGCGGAGTAGACGTACAGCGGGGTGCCGTACTGGGCCGCCAGCTCGGGAACGGGCACGTCTTCGCAATAGAGGGTGCGGTCGCGGTACTCGAAGTGGTCCATGAACCGGGGGTCCGTGAGGGGTATGAGTTCCTTGTGCCGTTCGTCTGTCGCGAAACGGGAAGGGTATCATAACCGCTCCGCCCCGGTGCGTCCCGATCGGACTCGGCGGACCCGGCCGCTTCTTTCGGCCGGGCTCGCGCCCGTCGCTCCGCATGCAGTCGTTCGCAGTTGGTTGCGTGGCGCATGCGGCTCGCCGGTCCGTTTCACCTCTCCCCGCGGAGCGAGGTGCGGA
>DASWYH010000431.1:0-10321 GCA_036405095.1 Gemmata sp.
CGCGTGCCCACCCAGATCAGCGACTTGTTGGGGATGTGGTACGTGGCGCCGGTGCGGGCCTTCGCCGCGGCCTCGGTGGCGTAGTACGACTTCTTGTAGGTCATGAACTTGGGCAGGTTGAACGCGCTCACGAAGTCCTTCAGCCCCTCCGGGGTGACGGACGCGCCGAACCGCCCGTGGTACTCCTGGCGGAACTGGCGGGTGCGGAACAGGTCCACCATGACGGTGGGGTTCATGAGCAGCTTGGATTCGGTGCCGAACTCGCTGTCGGTGCCCAGCTCCAACTGGCTCTGCCAGTACTGGAGGTCGTTGATGGGGGTGGCGTTGTCCGGGTCCGCGGCCCACCCGGGGCCGGTGGTGCTGTCGTTGGCCGGGGCGAACGTGCGGTAGTCCTCGATCCGGTCCGCGTGCACCACGGCCCCGTTGCGGCCCACGTTGCGGAACCGTCCCGTGAGGAACATGTTCGAGATCGTCTGCCGCACCCGGTCCAGGAACCGGCCCACGGCGAACGGGATGATCTGCTTGCCCAGTCGCTCCTCGAAGTCGATCGGCTCGCTCCCGGTCCCCTTCTCCCGGTCGCGGGTCATCTCGACTTCGTCGTACAGGAACTTCTCCCCGTAGTACCCCGGGGCCACGCCGACCCGCCGGGCGCCGGGCACGGTGACCACGTCGGGCGCGTTCCCGAGCCCCCGCAGGCTCGCCAGCCCGAAGGCGTTTTCGAGCTGCTCCCAGAAGATCAGGTCGGCGTCGGTGTACTGGAACGGGGCCAGCGCCAGCAGCTCGTCCCCGGCGGCCGGGTTGTTCACCCCCGCCTCGTACATCATGTCGGGCAGGATCAGGTCGATGTCGTAGTTCTGCGCCAGCACATACGGATCAGCGGGCATGGGAAGCTCCAAATGTTACGAAACGTGGTGAGCCCGGGTGATGTCTGATGAGTGGCCAGGGCGACGGGGGGAGCGATCCATGGCGAGGGGGCACCGGTTCAGTCTTGCCCGCCACTCGCCCCGCTCCCTCATCGCTCCCCGTCGCGCGCTGCCCAGCACCGCGCCGGTTCTTATACGCCGATGCCGACCACGGCGCCGGCGTCGGTGATGGCGTTCCCTTCCACCAGGCGCCAGCCCGGATCGGACACCGCGTTGGCGTCGAGGCCCACGAGGTCGGCGGCAAAGAAGTGCCCCGAGAAGTACGCACTGGCTTCGGCGGGCTGGCCCGTCGGCCCGTGCTCCGTCACGCGCGACCCGTCGGGGCTGGTGGTGTAGTCGTACTTGAGGACGCACCGGGCGGTGCCGGGGTTGCTGTTGTTGTACACCCCGAACTGCCCGGCCCCGCACGACCCGGTGGTGTCACGGGTCAGCGCGATCCCGGACCCGCCCGAGGTGCTCACTGCGACCAGCCCGCCCATCAGCCGGTTCGACAGGTGGTTCTGGAACGTGAGCGTGTAGCTCGTGCCCGGGGTGCCGGTGACGGCGATGTTGCCGGTGCCGAAGATCGTTTCCAGTTGGGTCCGGACGGTCGCCAGGGGCGCGTCCACGGCGAAGGTGGTCTGGTACGGGCGGTGGGCCGTGAACGTGAAGGTGACGGTGCCGGTCCCGCTGTTGATGGTGAGGGTCCACACCTCATTGCGGGCGGTGCCGCCGATGTGCCCCAGGACGGTGCCCTTGGGGATCGGCCCGCCGGTGCCGAGCGGCCCGCCGACGGGCAGCGCGACCGGCCGCACCGCGGCCTCGGCCCCGGCCGCGTTGTACGCCGGGCGGAGCGGGTTCAGGGAGTACGTGCGGACCGTGGCCATGTTTGGAACCCTAATGAGTAACAAGTGATGAGTGATGAGTTATGAGTGATGAGTGCCGAAAGAGTGTGACAAGCGGTTAGTGGATGTCTATTCGTTATCACTCATCGCTTATCACTCGGCGCTCATCACTTGAATGTGTCAGTTGCCCCCGGTGAGCCGCTTGTGGACGTTGGGGGCCACGTCCTTGAGCGCGGCGACCACCTTGCGCCCGGCGGTGGTGGTGCCGGCGGCGTCGGCGGCGGTGCCGCGGGCCGGGACCGCGGAGGCCAGCCGGGGGTCGTCGGGGAGCGCCAGGAACCCCTTGATGTACTCGGAGTAGGTGCGCCGGCGGTCGGCCTCGGAGGCGAACGCGCGGGACCGGAAGATGCCCAGCGCGGTGGGCCGCACCACGGTCTCGATCACCCGCGGCTCCACCTTGCGGGCGACGGCCCGCAGGTCGCGCTCCACCTCGGCCGCCATCGCCGCTTCGCGGGACTCGGTGTTCTGCCGCCGGGCCGCGTCCGCGCTGGCCTGCAACTCGCCGGTGCGCTTCTTCACCTCTTGCAGCTCGGCGAACATCCGGGCCATCATCTTCTGTTCGGGGGTGGCCGCCGGGTCCGCCGCGTACCGCTTGCACGCCGCGGCCATTGCGGCCGTCGGGTCGGCCGGCGGCTTCGCACCCTTCGCCCCCGGTTTCGTGCCCGGGGGGCCGGCCGGCGGCGCGTCGGTATCGGCGTCGGTGTCGGCGTGGTCGGCGGTGCCCGGGTCGGTGTTCGGGTCGGTCCCGCCGAGCGCGGCGGTAATGGCGTCCATCTGCTCGGGGGTGAACCCGGCGGCTTCGAGCGCGGATCGTTGTTCGGGTGTCATGGGTGGCGTACTCGGGGTAACGGGGTCGAAGGCGCTGAAGCACAGCGTGGGGGCCGGGTACCGGCGCCCGCGGATGGTGACGGTCCGGCGGTCGGCGGAGAACGCCCCCCCCTGCTCGGCGGCGATGTCGGCGCTGACCTCGGCGGCGAGGTCGAGCCACCGGGCCAGCTCGTAGTTCGGCGGCACCCGGGTGCCGTCGGGGAAGGTGGCGCGGGGCAGGGCACGGGCGCGCAGGTGCTCGGGCCAGTTGCTGACGCACGGCTGCTCTTCGCCGAGGAGCGAGATCCCGGTGAGCACGTCGCCGGGGAGTTCCCGGGCCGGGTCGCGGGGGTCGCGCTGGTGGCTCTTGAGTTCCACCGACGCGCCCCGGAGGAGCCCGGCGGACACCTTGGCCCCGACCTCGACGGGGACGTTGGTGATGTCCACGGCGAAGCACCCGTCGCCGACCGGTTCGCACCGGGTGACGACGCCCACGTTGGGGAACCCGAGCGACCGGGCGTACCGCTGCTGGCGGTCGTGCCCGATCTTGGCGAGGGGGACGGGGCGCCCGCCGGTGTCGCGGAAGTTGGTTACGATCTGGTCGCACCGCTGCGGGGTGTACAGTTCGTCCTTGTGCCACCCCGGGCCGAACGCCACCAGCCCCTTGATGGCGCAGGTCTCGCGGGTGCTGGTGTCGGGTGTGGTCATGCGGGTATTTTCCGCGCGGGGTTGCCTGCGCGAGCGAAGAACCTACCCCCCGGCCCCCTCCCTTCAGGGAGGGGGAGGAAGACGACCCACCCCCAACCCCCTCCCTGAAGGGAGGGGGCGTTCGGAGGTTACGCCGATCCCAGCGGGGTTGATTCGCGTTTCCGCAAGCTCTTCCTCCCCCTCCCTTCTTTAGGGGAGGGGGTTGGGGGGAGGGGTTGTCTTCGCACCCGCCCTGGGAATGCGCTTTCCAACGCCTGTGCGTTCGCGTACCGTGGCGGTGCGAACAACCGCCCCCGTAGCCCGAGAACCGCATGGCCCGCGACGAAGCCTACCGAAAAGCCGAAAAGCAAATCGCAGAGGCGAAGCGCACCGGCGCGTCATCTCTCAACCTCAGCTTTATGAGGCTGACCGAGGTGCCCGAGGCCCTGGGACAACTCACACAACTCCACACGCTGTACCTCAACAGCAACCAGTTGTCGTCGGTGCCCGAGGCCCTGGGACAACTCACACAACTCCAGGAACTGCACCTCGACAGCAACCAGTTGTTGTCGGTGCCCGAGTCCCTGGGACAACTCACACAACTCTACGCGCTGGATCTCTCCGACAACCAGTTGTCGTCGGTGCCCGAGGTCCTGGGACAACTCACAAAACTCCAAAAGCTGTACCTCCACGAGAACCCGGATTTGGGCATTCCCCCGGAGGTGCTCGGGCCGACTTGGGAAGAAGTGCTTGACGATAAGACGCCCGCCGATCCGAAGGCGATCCTGGCGTATTACTTCGACAGCCGGGGCATCGGCAGCCGGGCCATGAACGAGGCCAAGGTGCTCCTCGTCGGGCAGGGGCGCGTCGGCAAAAGTTCGCTCGTCCGGTATCTCGTTCACGGGAAGAAGTGCAACAAGCGCGAGACGCCCACCGATGGCATCGCCCGCATCCCGTGGAAAGTGAAGGTGGCCCCGCCCGAAACGCGCGCCACGGTCGATGTGACGCTCAACGTGTGGGACTTCGGCGGGCAGGAGATCATGCACGCCACCCACCAGTTCTTCCTTACCAAGCGCTCGCTGTACCTGCTCGTACTCGATGCGGGAACCTCCGAGGCCGAAAATAACCTGTTCTACTGGCTCAAGTTGATCAAGAGCTTCGGCGACAGTGCCCCCGTGCTCGTGGTCGTGAACAAGAGCGAGGGCGATTTCCCGCTCGCGCTCAACGAATCGCGGCTCCGCACCGATTACCCCAACATCCACGGGTTCCATTACGTCTCGTGCTGCTCGGGCGCCGGTGTTCCCGCACTCAAGAAGGCTATCGCCGAACAGGTGCGCAAGTTGCCCCACGTGTTTGATCCGGTGCCCGGTTCGTTCTTCGCGGTCAAGCGAAAAATCGAGAGCTGGTCCGGCACCAGGAGCTACATCACCCTTCGCGAATACCAGGCCCTGTGCGTCGAAGCCACACTCACCGAACACGAACCCCAGAACCGGCTGTTGCGGTTCCTCCACGACCTCGGCGTGGCGCTCAACTTCGACGACCCCGAAGACCCCTACGAACTCGGCGACACCAACGTCCTCGATCCGCAGTGGGTCACCGATGCGGTGTACCGCGTCATCACCAGCCACACCCTGAACGCCGCCCGGGGCGTGCTCCAGCGCGCCGACCTCCCGGCCATCCTCCCGGACCCCGCACGGTTCCCCGAACTCACGCACGGGTTCGTTCTGGACCTGATGCGCAAGTTCGAGCTGTGTTTCGACTTTCCCGATTCTTCCGGCGAACGGTTTTTAGTTCCCGAGCGGTTGCCCAAAGACGAACCCGACGTGGGCTGGCTTGCGGAACACGATGCAAGCGCGCTCAGCTTCCAGGTGAAATACAACGTGCTGCCGCCGGGGTTGGTGTGCCGGTTCATCGTGAAGATGAACACGCACCTCACCTTCCCGGCGGCCGAAATCGGGCGCCCGATCGCGCCCACCTACTGGCGCGACGGGTGCGTGTTGCGCGTTCACGATAACCGGTGCTTGGTGCGCGGGAGCGTGGAAGATCGGCGCATCTACATTCAGGTTCAGGGCACGGAGGGCACCCGGCGCGAGGCCCTGGCGCTGATCCGCGACCGGCTCCACGAGATCCACCGCACCATCAAGGAACTCAAGACCGACGAACTGGTGCCGGTGCCCGGACAGCCGGGGGTGGCGGTGGAGTACGGCACGCTCATCGAGAACCTGTGCGAGAACATCGACCGGTTCATTCCGCCGGGTGGGCGGGCGACCAGCGCGAACGGGCTCGTCACCCGGATCGAAACAAGCGCGCGAACGCACGCGGCGGTGCGTAACGCACGGCCCAAAGAGAGCCGGATCAGCTTATCCACGAAGGACGCATCCCGGGCGACCGGCGCGCCCCGGGTCGGCATCCCGTCCGACCCGGTCGATTTCGGCATCATCACCATGAAGGAAGAGGAGTACCGCGCGGTGGAGCGCCGGTTCGCACCGGTCACACCGATCAGCACCGCCCATCGCACCTACCTGCGCGGTCAGGTGGAAACGCCACACGGCCCGAAAACGGTGTACATCGCGCGGTGCCTGGAGCAGGGGCACGCCGCGGCCCAGCAGTGCGCGAACGAGATGCTCGCCGACCTCGACCCGCGCTGGCTGCTCCTGGTCGGCATCGCCGGGGCGTTCCCGTCCGAAGACTACACCCTTGGCGATGTGCTCCTCGCGAGCCGCGTTCACGATTTCTCGGTGACGGCCGCGCTGAAAGACGGGAGCGCGGAGTTCGCGGGGAAGGGCGGGCCGGTTCACCCCGACGTGGCGAAACTGCTCGCCGTGCTCCCGGGGGCAACGGTCGGCGCGCAACTCGGCGAATGGAACGGCCCGGCGATGATCTCCATGACCAAGCCCAACCTGACGTTACCCAAGACGCACAATGCGAAGGCGTTTTACGGTCCGCCGGCGTGGCGCCTGAAGGTGCGGGAGGCGCTGCTCGCGAACTTCCCGCAGGGCACCCCGGCCCGCGGCCCGCGGTATCGGGTGGAGAGCGTCGTCACCGGCAACGTGCTGACCAAGAACCCGGCGCTGGTGAAGCAGTGGCGGCTGTCGGCGCGTCAGGCGGCGCACGTGGAAATGGAGCTGGGGGGCGTGTACGAGGCGGCGCAGGTGAAGCACAAGCCGGTGCTCTCGGTGCGCGGGCTCAGCGACATCGTCGGGTTCGAGCGCAGCTCCGCGTGGACCGAGTTCGCGTGCCAGACGGCCGCCGCGTTCGCCCGCGCGCTGGTGGGCTCGGGGCTCATCGAGGTGAGCTGATACCAAATCGGATTGAAGAGTAACCGTGGCTTGTGTTTGACCTCCTCCTTTTGTGGCCGCGGGCGCCCGCAGGCGGTCGTCACGCGGGGTCGGGGAGGTCGGCGAGGCTTTACGAGTCGGGTGGGGGGAAGCGGCACCTACGGTATTCGTCGCCCCCCACCCGCCGGGTCCAAAGCGACCCGGCGACCTCCCCCTCAAAGGTGGGAGGTCAAACGCAAGCGGCCGTTATTCATCAGCCCGATTTGGTATGACCAATGACCAATGACCAATGACCAATGGCGCCCCCTACCGCAGCACGAGCCGGTAGCCGTCGCCGTCGCCCTGGATCACGTCCCCGTCGAAGGTGAAGGCCGCCTTCAACTCGCGCTTCAGCTCGCGGATGTGATACCGCGTGTTGGCCTCGTCGGTGTGGCGGTCGAACACCAGCGCGGTCAGCTCTTTGGCCGTCAATGACTGTTCGGCTTCGACCAGCGCGCGGAGCAGCCGGAGCCGGGACGGCGCGACCACCACCGGGGTCCCGTCGAACGCGGCCGCCCGCTCCGTTACCACCCACCCGGCCGCCGCCGGGGGCGCCTCGGCCTCCAACGCGGTGCCCTTCGGACCCGCGCCCGACGGGACCGTCACGCTCACCAGCAGCCGCTCGTCCGGACCCAGCACGATCACCCGCGCCGCCGGCTGGTGCGCCAGGAACTCCGCCGCCACCCGCGCCGCCGTCTGGAGCTCCCGGATCGAATCTTGTTGCGTCATGTCCATGTGCCCGATAGTGTACAGGTGAACAATGAACATTACTCGACGGGCTCGGCTCCGGGAAGGTCGTTGGGCTGCCGCGCATCAAAAGGCAGCGCGGGTTGCTCCGGTCCCAGGAGGTACCCGCGCGCGGGGTGGCTCCAGACCGCGCCGGCGTCCCGCAGGCGCTTGAGGGCGTGGCGGACGGTGGAGATGTCGAGGTCGTCGTTGGGGGCCGCGGCGCGGATGCCCCGTTCGATCTCGCCGGACCCGAGCACCCGTCCGGGGCCGCCGGGGCCGGCGCGGGCGTCGCGGATGTGCGCGTACACCCGCTGGTCGGCACGGGGCAGCGCGCGCACGGCGTCGGGCATCGGGCCGAAGTCGTCCCGGGGGGCGCGCCGGTCCGGCCCCGCGGTGAGCCCCACGCGCACCCCGTTCACCAGCACCGACCGGCGCAGCGACACCCGCCCCCGCCGGGACAGCGCCTCCCCGATCGAGCGCAGGTGCGCGTCGGCCACGTCCTCCAGGCTCGGTTCCCCTCCGTCGGGCGGCTTCTGTTCGGCCATGAGTTCACCGGGCGGCGCCGCCCGCTTCGGCGCGGCAGCGGTTGAGCGTCTCGCGGGTCCGTCCCGGGCTCATCATAGCCGGACATTCTGTACTGTACGCAATGCCAGTTGAGCGCCCGATCGCGTCGAACCAATGGAGCGCTGATCGACGGCGCGACCGGCCCGGTGCCGAGGCCCGGGCGCCCGTTTGCGGGTGGGGGCAGGTGCCGCGTGCCCGGCGGTTCACACGTCGCGCCACCCGCGGCCCGGGGCGAACCGCGCCACCGCGCGGGCACGCTGCATCTGCCCCCCGCTCGTCTGCGACGGCACCCACAGCGCCCCGGCGGGTCCGTCGGGGGCGGTTGCCCGGACCCACAGCACGTGGACCCGGCCCCGCTTCGACCCGCCCACCCGGTACCCCAGCGCCGCGAACCCCAGCGACTCCCAGAACAGGTTCGCCTCGATGTCCCGGGCGCACCACAGCACCACCTGGCGCACCCCCGCCGCGTGCGCCGCGACCCACCCTTCCACGAGCGCCGTACCGACGTGCCGCCGGCGCGCGTCGTAGCTCAGGGCGGCCTGATAGATCACCCCCACCTCGGCGCGCCCGTGGTACCGGTCCCGGGCGTACAGGTACCCGGCCGGGCACCCGTTCTCCAGGGCGAGCCACACCCGCCCCGCACACACCGCCTCGTCCAGCGCCGCGCGGGGCAGGAACCCCAGTTGCTCGCGGTACCGGCGCTGGAGGTGGTCGATGAACGGGAGGTCCGCCCGCCCGGCCGGGCGCACGGCCGCGGGGCCGGCGGCCCGTGGCCCCGGCGGCACGGGAAGGGGGGCCGGCCGACGAACGGTAACGTTGGGACGCATGGGGCACCCGCGCGCGGAACAGGTGCGCGAGTGTGGCGCGCGCGGTCGCCTGTGTGCGGGGGAAGGGGAACGCGGCCGAATGTGGCTTGCCCCGGCGCATCCGGCGCAGATAATCCATCTTGGCCACTTTACTCATGTTGGGGACCGGCCATGAGAGCCCACGCCCTCGTCGTTCTCGCTCTGTTCGCGTTCGTTTGTCCGCCCGCGCGAGCGGCGGAGCCGCCGCCACCGTGCTGCATCGACAAGTTTTATGAATGTCTGGGTGTTAAGATCAAATTGACGGCCGTTGCAGAAGGGATCGGCGCCCTCAAGACCGTTACCAAGGACGTTCAGTTGACACTGGAGTTCACCGCGGACACCGCGGACGTGACGGCGCTCCGGGCGGCGCTCGCGCCGGCGGCCGCGGACCCGGGCACGCGCGCCGTGGTCCACCTGTTCGACGCGGACAACGTCCCGTTCGCGAAGGCGTTCGTGGCGTCCCAGGAGGGGGAGATCACCGGCAAGAAGTGCGAAGCCTTCCGGGTCACGGTCCAGATCGACCCGGCCGTTTACGCCAAGGTGAAGCGGATCGCGTTGCAACCGCCGGCCCTCAGCCGCGCGCCGGCCGAACCCCCCCAGGACGTGGCGCCCCCGTGTAACGTCGATCACCTCGAAAGCACCTGGCACCTGGAGGTCCGGTCCGCGGTCGTGAAAAACGTAATCGGGGTCGTCAGGACCGACACGAAGGCCGTTCGGCTGACGCTGGCGTTCACCGCGGACGCGGCGGACGTGAGGGCGGTCCGCCCGGCGTTCGTGCCGGGGGCGCTCGCCGCCGGCGCGGACCCGGACACGCGCGTCCTGTTCTGCCTGTTCGACGAGGAGGGCGTGCTCTTCCGGAGCGCGTTCATCACCTCCCAGGAGGGGCAGATCACCGGCAAGAAGGGGGACGCCTTTCGGGTGACGTTACAGATCGACCCGGCGACCCTGGCCCGGACCAAGAGGGTCGAACTGCGGCCCGCGGGTCCCCCCAAAGAGGTGCCGCTGGTGTTCAGCGTCGGCACGCTGGATCGCGCCTGGAACCTGAAAATCAAATCGGCGCACGTCGCGGATGTGCCCGGGATCATCAAGGACGACGCCACGGCGGTGAGGCTGACGCTGGAGTTCACCGCGGACACCGCGGACGTGGCGGCCCTCCGGGCGGCGCTCGAACCGGCGACCGCGGACCCGGACCCGCGCGTCGTGTTCTACCTGTTCGATGGCGAAAACGTACCGTACACGAAGTCGCTCATTGCATCCGGAGAGGGTGATATTATGGGCCGGCTGGGCGACGCCTTTCGGCTCACGGCCCGGTTCGACCCGAAGACGTTCGCCCGCGCGAAGCGGGTCGAGCTGCGGCTCGTGACGGTGATGAAGTGAGGGCCGCGCCTTTCCAGGTGGTCACGAGCCGTTCGTCGGCTGGGCGCCCTCGGGGGCGCCGAACGGGGGCGCCCTTCTATCCCCGCCCCGCGAACCCCTCGTGTGGCCCTTTCGGATGCTATCGCGTCCGGTCGCATCATTCGCACGCAGTCGACCTACCCCCCGGCCCCCTCCCTGAAGGGAGGGGG
>DASWYH010000432.1:0-3993 GCA_036405095.1 Gemmata sp.
GCTCCGGGCGCGTGCGCTCCATCGGCACCGCCCACGCCGGCGCCGCCGGGTCGCACGGGTGCGCCAGCCAGGCCCGGTCGCAGCCGAGTTCGACCAGCACCACATCCAGGACATCGCCCATCACCCGATCGAAATCGTCGGCCCCTTGCACCGCCCGGTTGATGCGGTCCATGCACTCAAAAAAGCGGAGGTGGCTCCGGCGCTCGGCTTCGGCCTTCTTGTGGTCGGTGACGTCGCGCGAGATCCCCAGGACCCCCAGCACGGCCCCCGACGCATCCCGGTACGGGGCCTTGGTCGCCGAAAACGTGCGGGGGCCGCTGGGCGTAACGAGGTCCGCTTCGGTGTTCCGCGCCGCGCCCGACGCGACCACCGCGCGGTCCTGGGCCATCAGCCGCTCGGCCGTCTCGGGCACGAACAGGGCGGTGTCATCGGCCCCGATGATGTCGGCGACCGGGCGCCCGATGATCTCGGCGCCGGCGTGATTGATTAACAGGTACTTGCCGCTCAGGTCCTTCACGAACACCGCGTCCGGGGTGCCCTCGGCGATGGCCCGGAGCAGCCCCATCGTGCGGGTCAGGGCGCGCACCTCGCGGCCCACCAGCCAGTACAGCAGCGCGGCCGACAGGGCGACGAACACGGTGCCCTTGGTGGCCCCGACCCAGAAGCCCTCGACCCCGTCGAGGCCCAGGGCCAGGACGGCCCGATCGGACAACCAGATCCACAGGAGGCCGAACAGGAGGTACCCCCCCGCGACGCGCACGGGCGCCGCACGGGGGTTGGTGTGGAGTGGCGAGTCTTGGCCCATCGGGCCTCCAAACGGGCAGCGCGGGTGCGAACCGGTGGCTCCGCTATCCTAGACCGCACCGACCGGGAGCGGAACCCGGTTCCGGCTCACCCGATCCACTCGGCGAGCAGGTTCGCGGTGATCTTCTGGACCCGGGCGTCCGGACCGTGCGGGCGCCCGTTGTGAACATACGGCAGCGCGTGGCCGGGCGGCGCACTTAAGCCCTGCGCCCAAAATATTGTCGAAGCGTTAAACACCGAGTTGCCCTTCGGGCCGGGGTAGATGGTCGCCTCGTAGTGGCTCTCCGCCTCGCCCCCGTTCCACGTCTTCCCGGCCGCGACCACCTCCAGCCCCGCGAGCTGCGCCGGGTCCCCGTGGAACTCCCAGCCCACCAGCCCGGGGATCCGGTCCCCGCGCTTCATCCCGGTCCCGGCGAACATCCGGTGTTCGGGCTTCGTGCACACCCAGTCCCCGGACCCGTTGAACGGGGTCACGGTCTGCGCGCCGATCAGCAGCGCCTCGTTGGGCGCCTGTTCGGGCAGATCGGCCATCCACTTTTCCTCGCCCGGGCGGACCCCGCCGTACCGGCCGACGCGCTCGATGATCCGGTTCGGCACCTTCGCCGAGCTTTCCAACATCGGCACCACGAAGCAGCACGAGTTCCCGGAGAAGAACCCGAAGTTCACCCCCCGCTTCACCGCTTCGAGGCAGTGGTCGTACTGCTTGCGGCTCCAGTACTCGTCGTGCCCCACCGAGAGGAACGCCTTGCGCCGGGTGACCGTTTCGAGCGCGTTGTGAACGTCCTCGTTGGCGCAGTAGGTGACATCGTACCCGTTCCGTTCGAGCCAGTACGCGAACGGGAACTCGAACAACAGGAACTCGCCCGACCCGAGCGAGAGCGGGCTGTCGGTGACCTGCGGGTACCGCGCGTAGGGCCGGTCGAAGCTCGCGCGCACGCCGGACACGAGCGGCTTCTTGTCGGGGCGGTCGTTGTCGTAGAGCGAGTGGCTCTCGGGCCACTTGTTGTACGCCTGCCAGGTGTTCGTGCTGCACTGGAACAGGATATCGGCGGGGCGGTCGTCCCGGACGATGAAAACGCAGTAGCTCTCGTAACGGTGCCCGGTCGCCGAGAGCTTCGCCAGGTACACGCCGCTCAACCAGTCCTTCGGCACCTCGATCGTGACGCACGGCTCCCACCGGCACTCGCGGAGCCGCTTCTCCCCGACCGGCGGCACCGGCTGCACCTTCCCCTCGAACGGCCCGAACGACTTCACCAGCCGGCCGCCGGTGCCGCCGTAGTAGCCGAGCCGGAACACGTCGACCCGGAACGCCGATGCGGGGGCGGTGCTGACGCAGAAGCCGAGTTTCTCCCCGGCCGCAACGCTGGTGCGGGTGCAATACCCCTCGATCAGTGATTGCCGGTATCGGGCCTTCGCATCGAACTTGACGTAGGTGAGTTGCCAGTCGGTGGTGCCGGGCCTCTCGTTCTCGGTCGCGACGGCGCTCTTCGGGCGCGGGGCCGCGAAACCGGTGCCCGCCCCGGCGGCCAGGGCGGTGGCGAGTGCTTCGCGGCGGTTGGGTGCTGGCATCGGTGGCCCTCGTGAGGAACCACCCACGATCCCGCGCCGCCGGGCCGAATGCAAGTGGGTCGCGGGGCGCAACCCGCCGACCTGCGCACGTGGACACCCCTCCCGCGTGTGGATACCTTCACCCTGCCTCGCCCGCGCACCCGGAGTTACCACCCATGCCCGCCCGTCACCCCGGCCGGTTCCGAACCGCATTCGCGCTCGTCCTGTTCGCGCCGGCGCTCGCCGGCCTCGCGGCCGAAAAGGACCTCTACGGCGACCCGCTCCCCGAGGGCGCCAGGGCGCGGCTGGGCACGACCCGGCTCCGCAGCTCGAACTTTTCTTCTGCGCACCTCAGCCCGGACGCCAAAACGCTGTACGTGAGCAGCTTCAACGAGATGCGGCTCCTCGACCCGGCCACCGGCAAGGTCGCCGGGCGGCTCCCGACCATCCCACCCGGTGCCCTCCTCGGGTTCTCCGCCGACGGCACCCGCGGGCTCAACAGCTCGTATGACGGAATCGTGGTGTGGGACACCGCGAGCGGCAAGACGCGGGCCAAGGTCGCCGGGCGCGCGGCCGGCGGCGAGTGGGGCGGGGCGCTCTCCGCCGACGGCAAGGTGCTCGCGCTCGGCGGGTACGCGGACTTCATGAAGAAGGA
Organism: Gemmata sp.; assembly: GCA_036405095.1. Lineage (GTDB taxonomy): Bacteria > Planctomycetota > Planctomycetia > Gemmatales > Gemmataceae > Gemmata. The sequence continues at coordinate 3,008 of DASWYH010000432.1, forward strand.
GCCCATCAAGGTCACCCTCTGGGCCGTGGAGAGCAACAAGGAGACCGCGACGATCACCGCACCGCAGAACCAGAGCGCGAACGTCGCGCTCGCGCCCGATGGCAAGACGGTGGCCGTGTGGGGCGGCCACCTCGAGTCGAACGCGAAACCCGAGGACCAGGGGAAGGGCCCCGGGCGGTTCGTGTACTTCTACGATGCGGCGACCGGCAAGGAGGTGTCGAAGGTCCAGACCACCGGGAACACGCCCCAGGCCGTCGTGATCGGCCCGGCCGGGCTCGCGGTCGTGTTCGGAGACAACAGCTGCGGGGCCCTCGTGGACCCGAAGACCGGCGCGACGAAGGCCCCGCTCCTGGGGCGCGCGCGGATGGGCCGGTTCGCGGCGTTCAGCCCGGACGGGTCGGTGGTGACCGCGACCTCCGAGGACGGCGCGGTGCAAATGTGGCGCACGTCCGACGGGGCCCGAATCGCCACCACCGAGCCGCCCGTTCCGGGCGTGTACAACACCCGCGTCCGGATGGTTGGCAGCGACAAGGGCGTCGCGTGGGGCACCCGGAACCTGGCGACGGTGGTGTGGGAGGTGCCGTCCGGGAAACCGCTCAGCCCGACCGAGGGCCACACCAGCGTGGTGACCTCGATCGCGGTCACCCCCGACGGCAAACACGCCCTCACGTCGGCCAGCGCCGGCGGCGCGCTGCGGTGGGAACTCGCCACGGGCAAGTTGCTGGGCGAGGTTCCGTTCAAGCACCCGGGCGGCGGAGCGTTCGGATACGCCCCCGCACTCACGTTCTCCGCGGACGGCAGCCGCGCGCTGACCCGCGACACGTACTCCGGCACCGGTGTGTACGACACCACCACCGGGGCACAGTTGTACGTGGTGCCGAATCAGAACAACTCGTACTACCACGGGGACCTCTCGGCGGACGGCTCGAAAATCATCATCGCCTCCACCCCGGCCGACTCCGCGAAAAAGAAGCCGTGCACAATTC
>DASWYH010000433.1:0-9164 GCA_036405095.1 Gemmata sp.
AGCGGAGTGTGAGAGTAGAGGGTGCGGGCGCCGGACGGCGCCCGCACCCTCTCACATTAGGAGGCCCGATGCGCCGCCTGTTGCCCCTGTTCGCCCTCGTTCCTCTCGCGCTCGTGAGCACCAACAGCCCCGCCGCCGAAAAGGAAGCCCGCGTGTACGAGATGCGTGTGTACTACGCCCCCGAGGGCAAGCTCGAAGCCCTGAACGCGCGGTTCAAGAACCACACGCTCAAGCTGTTCGAAAAACACGGCCTGACCAACGTCGGGTACTTCACGCCGCTCGACAACAAGGAAAACAAGCTGGTCTACTTCATCTCGTTCCCCAGCAAAGAGGCGCGCAACAAGTCGTTCAAGGAGTTCGGGGCCGATCCCGAGTGGCAGAAGGCGTTCAAGGAGAGCGAGAAGGACGGCAAGCTGACCACCAAGATCGAATCGCGGTTCCTGACGGAAACCGAGTACTCGCCGGTGCTCAAGATCGGGAAGAGCAAAGAGGACCGTGTGTTCGAGCTGCGCACGTACACCGCGACCAAGGGCAACCTGGGCAACCTGAACGACCGGTTCAAGAACCACACGATCAAGCTGTTCGAGAAGCACGGGATGACGAACGTGGTCTACTGGAACGTGCTGAAGGGCGAGAAGGGGGCCGACGAGACGCTCGTTTACCTGCTGGCGCACAAGAGCAAGGACGCCGCCGGGAAGTCGTTCGATGCGTTCCGCAAAGACCCGGACTGGCTCGCGGCGCGTGAGGCGAGCGAAAAGAAGGGCGGGGGCAGCCTGACCGAACCGAAGGGCGGCGTGGTGTCCGAGTTCCTGGTTCCGACCGATTACTCGCCGCTGAAGTGACGCCCACCCGCGCCGGGGCGAACCCGACCCCGGCGCGGCGCGTCTGGTCTCGCGAAACTTCCTGCGGGGCGCCCGGATGAACAAGCGGCAGTGGTTCGCGTCCACCGACCCGGAGGTGCTGCTCCGCTTCCTGAAGGACCGGGCCGGCGAGCGCAAACTGCGGCTGTTCGCGGTTGCGTGCGGCCGGCGGTTCTGGTCGCACCTGTTCCGGGACGCGAGTTGCCTTCGCGCGGTCGAAACGGCCGAGCGGTTCGCGGACGGGGGCGCCACGGTGCGCGAGTGCCGGATCGCCCGCGCGACAACTGGCGGGCCGGGGGAAGCGGAGCACTACGGCCCGCTCTTTCTTCTGCGCGAGTTGGCGCGGGCCGCGGTGAAATCGGATGCATACGGCGCCGCGCTCGATGCGGCCCGGCGGGCCATCGACGTAGCGGGCACCATTGGGACCGCTCCCGTTGCCGAATCAAACGGCGGCACCGACCGCGCGGCCCAACAGCGCGAACGGGTCCACCAAATCGCCTCGCTCCGCTGCATCTTCGGCAACCCGTTTCGGCCAACTTCTGTCGAACCCGACTGGCTCACGTCCGACGTTCTCGCCCTCGCCCGCGGCATCGACACCGAACGGGCTTTTGAGCGCGCGCCGATCCTCGCGGACGCCCTGCAAGATGCGGGCTGCACCAACGAGGATCTGCTCAAACACCTGCGATGCGACACCGAACACGTTCGCGGCTGCTGGGCGCTGGATCTGGTGCCGGCGCGAGGGTAGCGGGCGCCGGGCCGCCTACAATGGCGGCATGGAACCTCTCGCGCGGCTTCGCTGGCCGGTCGCCCTGTCGATCGTTGCGGCACTCGTCACCATCGGCATGAAGGGCGCCGCGTACGCGCTAACCGGGTCGGTCGGGTTGCTCACGGACGCCCTGGAATCGGTTGTGAACCTGCTCGCGGCCGTCACCGCGTACTTCGCGCTCTGGTACGCCTCGCGCCCGGCCGATCCGACACACACTTACGGGCACGAGAAGATCGAGTTCTTTTCCAGCGGGCTCGAAGGTGTGTTCATTGTGGTCGCGGGGCTCGGGGCCGCCGGGTACGGCGTCCGGCGGCTCATCTTCCCGGAACCCCTTGCCGAACTGGAACTCGGGAGCGGCCTGGCGCTCGCGGCCTCCGTGGTGAACTTCGCGGTGGCCAAGGTGCTGCTCCACTACGGCCGCGCGCACAAGTCGATCGTCATGGAAGCCGACGGGCAGCACCTCATGGCCGACGTGTGGACCTCCGTCGGGGTGCTGGTCGGCCTCGCGCTGGTTTATGCCACCGGGTACACGTTCTTCGACTCGGTGCTCGCGATCGCGATGGGCGGGCACATCGTCGTCATCGGGCTTGGGCTGATCCGCCGCTCGTTCGATGGCCTCATGGACCACGCGATTCCAGAAGACGAGCGCGAGCGGGTGCGCGAGCTGATCCGCACGAACCTCCCGGACGGTGCCACGTTCCACCTCCTGCGCACGCGCCTGTCGGGGGCGCGCCGGTTCATCGAGTTCCACCTGCTCGTGAACGGCGACCTGTCGGTGCGCGAGGGGCACCGGCTCGCGGACCAGCTCGAAACAGCGCTCGTGTCCGCGGTCCCGGAACTGGCGGTGACGATCCACGTCGAACCGGTGGACGAGCAGGCATCGTGGGAACCGGAGTACCTCCAGCGGCTCGGCGAAGAACCGGCCCCGCCGCTCGCGCCCCAACAACCCCCGCAGGCCCCATGACCGCGAACGAACTGCTCGATCACCTCGACACGTCGGCGCTGTGGGTTCCGGCCGCCGGGACCGCCGCGCTCGGTCTGGTCGCGGGCACGGTGGGGGCGTTCGCGGTGCTGCGCCGGCAGAGCCTCCAGGGCGATGCGGTGGCGCACGCCGCGCTCCCCGGGGTCGCGGCGGCGTTCCTCCTGGGCGGGCGGGCGCCGCTCGCGCTCGTGTTCGGTGGGGCCGTCGCCGGGTGGCTGGCCATGCTGATCGTGGCGCAGATCACCCGGCGCTCGCGGGTGCCGTTCGATTCGGCCCTTGCGGGCGTGCTCGCGGTGTTCTTCGGGCTCGGGCTGGTGCTGTTCACCTACATCCAGCGGAACGTCCGCGGCGCCGCGCTCACCCCCCTCGAGCGCTACCTGTTCGGACAGGCGGCGCTGGTCGGCGTTTCGGACCTGTGGCTGATCGGCGGGTTCGGGCTGGGGGCGCTCGTGCTCCTCGCGCTGTTCTGGAAGCAGTTCAAGGTGGTCAGCTTCGACCCGGCGTTCGCGGTCGGCCTCGGAGTGCCGGTGCGCGGGGTGGAGTTGTTGCTCACGACGCTCACGGTGGTTGCGGTCGTGATCGGGCTGAAAGCGGTCGGCGTGGTCCTGATGACGGCGCTGCTGATCGCGCCGTGTGTCGCCGCGCGCCAGTGGGCCGATCGACTGGGGCGGGTGGTGGTGCTCGCCGGGCTGTTCGGCGCGCTCGCGGGCGTCGGCGGGACCGTTGCGAGTCACCTCCTGAGCTACCAGTTTCCGAAAGCGGGCTCGGTACCCACGGGGCCGACGATCGTGCTGTGCGCAACGGCCCTTGTCGTCTTTTCCCTGGTTCTCGGCCCGGCCCGGGGCGGAGTCTGGCGGCGGCTCCGCAAACCCGCCCCGCCCTCAGCGCCGGACCACTCACCGGCCGCGGCGCAGCCCCCGACCGGAGGCCCCTTCCCGACGATCGGCCTATGAACCCCATTCTTGAACTGGCCCTGGTGCTCTCGGTGGTCGCGGTGGCGTGCGCGGTGCCGGGCACGTTCCTGGTGCTGCGCCGCAGCGCGATGACCAGCGACGCGATCGGGCACGTCCTGTTGTTCGGGATCGTGCTGGCCTACTTCGCGGTGCGCGACCTCGATTCCCCCTGGCTCATGTTCGGCGCCGCCGCGGCCGGGCTGCTCGCGGTGGTGCTGGTGGAGGCGCTCGAAAAGAGCGGGCGCGTCAAAGCGGACGCGGCCCTCGGGCTGGTGTTCGCCGCGCTCTTTGCCGCGGGCGTGCTGCTGGTGAGCGTGAGCGTGAAGAACGTTCACCTCGATGTGGATCAGGTGCTGCTGGGCCAACCCGAAGCGGCGCGCGATCCGCGGTGGGAAGTGTTCGGAAAGGCGATTCAGCCCGTATGGATTCTGGGGGCGGTGCTCGCGCTGAACGTGGCGCTCGCCGTGCTGTTCTTCAAGGAACTGAAGCTCACAACCTTCGATCCGGGGCTCGCGACCTCGTTGGGGTTCCGGCCCGCGGTGGTTCACTACGCGCTGATGGCCGTGGTCTCGATCACGGCGGTTGCGGCATTTGATGCGGTCGGCCCGGTGCTGGTGGTGGGGTTCTTTGTGGTCCCGGCCGCCGCGGCGTTCCTGTTAACCGATCGGCTCGCGGTGATGCTGGTGCTCGCGGGCGCGTTCGGGGTGGCCGCGGCGTTTCTCGGCACGTATACGGCCGGCCGGTTGAACACCACCATAGCGGGCGCGGCGGCCGCGGCTCTGGGGGCGCTGTTCGCAGCGGTGTTCCTGTTGGCGCCCGGCCGCGGGTTGGTCGCGCAGGCGGTCCAGCGCGTTCGGCGGAAGCGGGCGTTTCACGAGCTGATGCTGGCGGTGCATCTCGCCCAGCACGAGGGCACGCCCGAGGAACCGGAAGAGTCGCGGGCCACGAGCCTGCACACGCATTTGCACTGGACGCCACAACAAACGGGCGCGGTGGTGGCACGCGCGGAGCGCAACGGCTTCGTGGTGCGCGCCGGGGAGGCGCTGAAGCTCACCGAAGCGGGCCGCGCAAAAGCGCGCGAAGTGCTGGGCGAGTAGGTCCGCCTTCACGGTTTCGCATACGGGATCATGTCGGGCGCCTTTGGCGCCTCTTGCTTCGGGGCAACCGCCGGGGCGCCGAGGAACTTGTCGACCTTCCACGGGAGCGTCAGGAGGGTGCTGTCGCCCGAAACCGTTTGGGTGCCGTTGTCCAGGAACGCCACCCCGGTGACGCTCGCGACGTGTTTGCGAAACACCGGGATCTCTTGCTTCGGCGCGGCGGTGTCCCAGAGCCGCAAGGTGCGGTCCGCGCCCCCCGTCAGCACCCAGCGCCCGCCGTCCTTGATCGCGGCGCTGCGGACCCCGCCTTCGTGCCCGGTCAGCGTGAACCGCACCTTCTCCTCTCCGAGTTGCCAGACCCGAACCGTGCCCAGGTCGTTCCCGGCGGCGATCCACTTCCCGTTGGGGCTGATCGCAACCACCGATAGCGGCGAGTTGAACGGACCGTACCGCTTGAGTTCGCGGCCGTCGGCGAGGTCGAGGAGCACCAGCGCGTTCCGGGTCGCGACCGCGACGAATTGCCCCTGCGGGTCCACCGCGAGCGCGGCGACCAGTCCCAGCTTCTCCGCGCGCCACCCTTCGGCGCCGGTCGCGGCTTTCCAGTAGGCCACCGAGCCGTCGAAGCTGCCGGACACGACCCACTTGCCGTTCGGCGCGAAGGCGACCGCGCTCACGAGGCTCGTGTGGTCGCTGAACTTCGCGGCTTCCAGCCCGGTGGTCAGATCCCACACGCGGCCGGTGCCGTCCATCCCCCCCGACGCGGCGAACTTGCCGTCGGGCGACAGGGCGACCGCCCACACGCTCGCGGTGTGCCCCACGAGCCGCTTCAGGTCGCGCCGGCCCTCGGTGTCGTAGTAGCGAACGCTGCGGTCGCCGCTCGCCACGAGCGCCTTGCGGCCGTCGGGGCTGAACGCGAACTGGTTGGCCGAATCGCCCCGGGCTTCGAGCGGGTCCAGTTCGCCGGTGTTGTCCTTCAGCGTCGGGCCGTTCAGGTTCGCCTGGTACAGCCCGCCGAGGTGGAGTTCGCGCGCGATGTCGCCGAACGCCTGCACCCAAATGGACCGCGTGACGGTGCCGCCCGTGCGCAGCGAGCCGACGTGCTTCACCAGCGCTTCGGACTGGCTGATGCGGGCGCGGAACTCGTCGGCCGGGAGCCCCGCTTCGCTCGCCCCGGTGAGCAGGTCCACGTCGGCTTCGTACTTCTGCGTGATGGTGCTCACCGCCTCGAAGCGGCTCACCTTCAGCCCCGTTTTGGCGAGCGCGTCGGCGTAGCGCCTGGCGTCGGCGTCCATCAACTTGAGGGCGGCCTCTTTGCCGGGGTAGAGGGCACGAACGAGGTCGGCCTCGTCGCGCTTGAGCGCCTTCGGGTTCTTGTCGAGGTGGTCCCGCACCTGATCGGCTTTCGACAGAATGCCGGTGACGTGGCACGACATGCACGACACGCCCGCTTCGACGGCGCGGTCCGGGCGCCTGGGGTCGCTCACGATGTTGAGCGGCCCTTTGTCGAGGCGGGTGTTCACGGCGTTTACGAGGTAGAACGCGTGCAACCCGTTGGGCAGAGCGAAGATGGCTTCGCCGCCGGCGTGTTGGAACGGGTTCTCGGCGAGCCCGCCCGGCCCGAGGGGGAAGGCGAAGATGTTCCGGCGATCGGGGAGCAACCCGCCGTTCACGCGGTCCACGAGGTTCGCTTGCGGTTCGTCGAAGTCGTAGGTGCGCCAGTACATGCCCTGCGCGGAGTCGTGGCGCTCCAGAACGCGGTTGAACCGCGAGATGCCGCTCCCGTTGAACCCGACCCGTGCCACCCGCTCCTGCCGGATGTTCTCGGCGCTGTCCACCCGGATGAGCTTTTCCAGGTCCGCGAGGTTGCCCGGGAGTTGGAGCACGTCGTAGTACAGGGGCGCGCGCGACGCGGTGGCGACGAACCAGTCGGCGCGGACGAGCGGCTGCTTCGCGGCCGTCCCCACCGCGACCGCCCGCGCGCTCACGGAATCGTCGAGGAGGCCGTAAGGGTACTCCTGGAGGATCCGGTTCCAGATGGTCGCGTCCCAGACGAACCAGCGCAGGTCGATGCGCAACACCGTGCGGCTCGCATCGACCGCAACCGGGGTCATGATCTTGGACCCCCACGACAGGCTGTTCACCAGCTTCGCGAGCGCGTTGCGGTAGGTCTGAAGCTCCTCGTCCGAGAGGCCCGCGTTGTGGAGGTGTGTGAGGGTGAAGTACCGCTGGAACCGCCGGGCCCGCTTGTCGAACGTTTCGAGGTCGGCAAGGACCGCGGCGAACACGTCGGCTTGAGTGATTGCGGTGCGGGCCGCTTCGGTGCTCCCGGCCGGCGCGCCGGCTTCGATCCACTTCTTGAGCGCGGCGACTTCCGCGGCCGAGGGCCGGGGGTGCTCGTCGGGGGGCGGCATCGTACCCTCGTCCACCCGGCGGAACAGCCGGCTGCCCTTCGGGTCGTTGGGCACCACCTTTTTCCGCGCAACGAGTTTCGCGAGGTCGGTGACGTAGTTCACGGACCCTTCGACGCTCCCGTTCTGCCCGTGGCACCGGTAGCAGTGCGTTTTGAGAACGGCTTTGGCTTGCTGGGCAAGCTGCTTCGCGTCGTCCGCGGCGCCGGCGTTTGCGGCGGCACCCAAAAGGACGAATGCGGCAAGAAGGGTCGTGCGCATGGAGCAACTTCCGGAGAGCACTGAGAGACGCGGGGCATCTCCTTATTTGACGAACCAGACGCACCGGCCGATTGCAACGGACAGGTGCGACCTCCGCGCAACAAGTTGCTCGGGTGCCGGGTGCCCGGGATTAGGGCATACCGTCCCCGGGTGCACCCTCAACCGGGCGCCGCCCACGTGTCGTAAGCCGTTTGATACCCGCACCGGGCTGTTAAATTGTGGTCGGGCTCCTGAAGGGTGCGCGGACCTCGATGTACCCGCGCGGGGAGCATTGTGAATAAGTTACGTCACGGGCCGCCGCGGCACGTGGGTTGCATCAACACTCACAACCGGCGGCCGGGCCGATAACCCCGGCGAATAAGGTTCGATGCCTTGTAACTCAAAGGAGAACGATCATGGCCGATACCATTAAGGGCAAGCTGGTCGAAGCCGGCAACACGATCTCGGAAACCGCGACCAAGGTCGGCAATCGGATCAGTGAGAAGGCCGAAGAGGTCAAAGACTGGGCGAAGGAGAAGGCCAACAAGGCCCAGAACCGTGCGGACGAGGCGGCAGACAAGGCCCAGAACGAAGCAGAAGCCGCCAGGGCCGATGACGATGCCAAGGGCTGCAACAAGTGTTCGTAAACGCTCGGTGAGTGAGCCTCTCCAGTTCACCCGCGGCGGTCGGAACCACCAAGCTGGTTCCGACCGCTTTGCGTTTTACCGCAGCACACTCTTTCTTGGTCGCGGACTTTATAAACGAAGCCAAGTGCGCATGTGGCGTACCGGGTGGAGGCCCAGGGGCTTATTTCTTCTCGGGCTTCACCACCCGCACCGTCTTGATGACCACGTCCTTCGTCGGCACGTCCTCGAACACGCCCTTGATCAGCGCTTGCGTTTCCACGTTCTTAATTTTCTCAACAACGTCCATGCCCTCGATCACGCGGCCGAACACGCAGTAGCCAGCGCTGTCCTCGGATTTGTCGAGGCCCTTGTTGTCCTTGACGTTGATGTAAAACTGGGCGGTAGCGCTGTCCGGTTCGCCCGTGCGGGCCATCGCGATCGTGCCCTTGAGGTTCGAGAGCCCGTTGCTCGCCTCGTTCTTGATCGGGTCGCGGGTCTTCTTCTCTTTGTCCTTGATGTTCTTCGCGTTGAGCCCCGGCTCGAACCCGCCGCCCTGGATCATGAACGTGGGGATGACCCGGTGGAAGACGGTACCGTCGTAGTGCTTGTCCTCGACGTACCGGAGGAAGTTCTTGACGGTGATCGGGGCCTTGTCCTCGAACAGTTCCACCTTGATGGTGCCCTGGCTGGTCTCGATCGCGACCACCGGGTTGGCGGCCCGGGCGCTCCCGGCGGCCAGGCCGAACACCACGAAACACAACACAGCCGATTTCGCCGAACTCATGGTGCTTACCTCCGTGTGACCGCAGGAGGAGCAGAAGCGGCCCAACCGCCTGCCCCGAACGGCCCGTTTCACCTCCTGATTGTATGCGCGAGCCCCGTGCGCGGGCGATTTCGTTACACGGTTGCGAACGGGCGCGCCAGGGTGTACCGTGCTGGTTCCCGCCTCGGAGAACCTCCCCATGCGACCGTTCGTTGCCACGCTCCTGTTCGCCGGAATGGCCGCCGCGCTGGCGGTGGCGCCGGCCGACACCTTCACCGCACACGCACAAGATAAGAAGGGCGACAAGAAGAAGGCCCAACCCAAGTTCGATCCGCCGAAGGCGACGAAGCCCGACGAAGCCGCGCTCAAAGTGATCGCCGAGAAGACCGAGCAGCTCCGAAAGGCCGTCGCCGCTCTGAAGGAGCAGAAGACCCCTCCCGATGTGCTAATCGAGGTCGAAATTTACCTC
>DASWYH010000434.1:0-5990 GCA_036405095.1 Gemmata sp.
GGAGGGCGCGCAGCCCTTCTCTCCCTTGACGCACCCAGCCGCGGGGCCTAGCGTGAGACGGGTTGCTTTACACCACAGAGTTCGCAACGCGGCGGTTTCACACAATGCCCGGTACGTGCGTGGTTGGGTTGCAATGGGGAGACGAGGCCAAGGGCAAGATCGTTGACCTCCTCGGCGACGGGTTCGATCTCGTGGTCCGCTACAACGGCGGGGCCAACGCGGGGCACACCGTCGTCGTCAACGGCAAGAGCTTCAAGCTGTCTCTGCTCCCGACGGGCGTCATCCGCCCGAACGTGGAGTCCGTAATTGGGAACGGCGTGGTCGTGTACCCGCCCCGGTTTCTGGAAGAGGTGGACTCGCTCGCCAAGGGCGGCATCAACCTCGCCGGTTCGCTGTTCCTGAGCGACCACGCGCACGTCATCTTCCCGTATCACATGGAAGAGGAGCGGTTGCTCGAAAGCGGGTCTGAAGGCAAAATCGGTACCACCGGGCGCGGGATCGGACCGTGCTACCAGGACAAGGTCGGCCGGCGGTTCGCGATCCGCGTCGGCGAGTTGCTGCGACCCGAACACCTGCGCGAGCGGCTCAAATTTGTCGTCCCGTTCAAAAATAAATTGCTCGCGGGCCTCGGGAGCGGGGCGAAGCAGTTCGATCCCGAGCAAGTTGCGGCCGAGTACACCGGCTACGCCGACCGGATTCGGCCGTTCGTGTGTGACACCAGCTTGCGGCTACACGAGGCCCTGAAAGCGAACAAGCGGCTCATCTTCGAGGCGGCGCAGGGCAGCCTGCTCGACGTGGACCACGGCACGTTCCCATACGTAACGAGTTCGAGCAGCTTGCCGTCCGGCATCTGGGGCGGAACGGGCGTCCCGGCGAAGTTCGTGAAGCGCATCATCGGTGTCGTGAAGGCGTACACGAGCCGCGTGGGACAGGGGCCGTTCCCGACCGAACTGGACAACGAGTTGGGACAACGCATTCGCGAAGTCGGCAACGAGTACGGCACCGTTACCCGGCGGCCCCGGCGCGTCGGCTGGCTCGACTCGGTAGCGGTCCGGTACACGGCCGCACTCTCGGGCGCGGACGAAATCACCGTGATGCTGCTCGACGTTCTCAGCGGCCTGCCCGAACTGAAGATTTGCACCGCGTATGACTTGGACGGCGAGCGGATCAACCATTTCCCGAGCGATGCGTACCTGCTGGAGCGGGTGAAACCCGTTTACGAGACGGTCCCCGGGTGGAGCGAGGACATCACGCAGGCGCGAACGCTCGCCGACCTGCCGGCCGCGGCCCGGAAGTACCTCGACCGCGTCGCCGAGTTGGTCGGGCTGAAGGTGTCGGTGGTGTCCGTCGGCCCGGACCGCGAACAGACGATCATGGTGTGAAGATTTTCACCGGAGAGGGCACGGAGCGCGCGGGGATACAAGAATGGGGTACGAACGCGGCTCGCTCTCGGATGTTCTCCGTGCCCTCTGCGTTCCCCAGCGGTGAAGCATGATTTCAACCCAACACGACCCGCGCGCCTACGCCTCCTCGCTGGGACTCGACCCGGCGCGGCTCCCCCGCCACATCGCCATCATCATGGACGGTAACGGGCGGTGGGCTCAGCGCCTGGGAAAGGAGCGCGCCGACGGACACGCCCAGGGCGCGCGCTCCGTCGATCTCATCACCGAGGAGTGCTGCCGGCTCGGGCTCGGGCAGCTCACGCTCTACTGCCTCAGTTCCGAGAACTGGAAGCGCCCGAAGCTGGAAATCGATTTCCTCATGCTGCTCCTCAAGCAGTACCTGCTCGCGGAGCGGGAGAAGATCCAGGAACAGAACATCCGGTTCACGGTGATCGGGCGCCGCGAGGGGTTGCCGAACGAGGTTCTCGCCGAGATCGACGAGAACATCCGGCTGACCCAACACAACACCGGCTTAACACTTTGTCTGGCCATCAATTACGGCAGCCGCGCGGAGATCGTGGACGCGGTGCAGGCGCTCGCCCGCCGGGTGCGCCAGGGCGAACTCGTGCCCGAAGACATTGACGAGAAAACTATTTCGGGGGCGCTGTACACCGGCGGGATGCCGGACCCCGATCTGTTGGTGCGAACTGCTGGCGAGATGCGGGTGAGTAACTACCTCCTGTGGCAAATCTCCTACGCCGAGTTGTGGGTGACGCCGAAGTTCTGGCCCGAGTTCGGCGCGCCCCTCTTGCACGAGGCGCTGCGCGATTACGCGCGCCGCGAGCGGCGGTTCGGCGGGCTCAACACCGATGCCACCTCCTAAGAAGTTCCAGGCGCACATCGAATGATCCGAACGCGGTTGTGGGTCGGTTCGCTCCTCGCGCTCGGCGCTGCGGGGGTACTTTTCGGGGACTCGTGGCTCGCCGGGAACGGGTTCGCGTGGTTCCCGTTCCTGTTCGCGTTCCTGATGCTCGCGGGCACCCTCGGCTCGCGCGAACTGGTCCGGCTCTTCCCCGCCCCACAGCGCCCTTCGGAGGCGCTGGTCACTTCTGGCGTGCTCCTCGCGCTGTTGGCCAACTGGTATCCCGTAATCCGGCTACAATTCAGTGCCCGCCCCGCCTCCGCGTGGGCGCTGCTCGTGTTCGTATTCGCCGGGGTGGTGATCGCCGCGTTTCTCCTGGAAATGCAGCGGTACACGGGCGAACCGGGGGCCGTTGCCCGCCTTTCGCTCACGACCTTCGCCGTTGCGTATCTTGGGCTGTTGCCGTGTTTCTTCGCCCAGGTCCGGTGGTTGTCGCGGGACGCAGACGTTTCCGCGGTGATGCTCGCGCTGGTCGTGTTCGTGCCGAAGGGGAACGACATCGGGGCGTTCTTCACCGGGACGTTCTTGGGCCGGCACAAGTTGACACCCCTACTCAGCCCCAAAAAGACGTGGGAAGGGCTCGCGGGCGGGATGCTGACCGGTTCGGGGGTCGCGGTCGGCCTCTCGTTTGCTGCTCCCATTTTCGCGCACGGTGCGTTGGAAGCCGCGGGGTTCGGCTTGCTGGTCGGATCGGCGGGCGTGCTCGGGGATTTGGCCGAATCGCTCATCAAACGCGACTGTCGGGCGAAGGACGCGTCGGAGCGCATTCCCGGGTTCGGTGGAGTGTTAGACGTGGTGGATTCGGTGCTGTTCGCGGCACCGGTTGCATACCTGTGGTTCACTTGGGGCGCGTCATAACGGCCCCACGCCAGTTTTTCGGCGAGATTCTGGGATGAACGTGAGGACGGATTTCCGATCTTGTTCGCGCCGGCGCTCGTGCCGAACTTTTCGGCGCGCCCGGTGTCCGGATTGTGCCGTGGTGAAACGTTTGAGGCCCGAAAATGCCTGATTCGCTGGTGACGCGCACGCTCAACATTGAAGACCGCGACGAAGCCGTGATACTCTTCGGCACACGGGACCAGTACCTCCGCGCGCTCCGCGAGGCATTCTCGGTCAAGGCGACGTACCGCAACCCGGATCTCCGCATTGAGGGCACGCTTGAAGGGGTCGAGCAGTTCGACCGCGCGCTTCAGCAGGTTCGCCAGGTGGCCCGCAAGCGCGGCAAGCTCGAAGAGCGCGACGTGACCAGCATCATCGAGGTCATCAAAGGCGGAACCGGGCGGGGCACCTCGCCGCTGGCCGCAACCGAGGTGGGCCGCAACCTGCGCACCCGCACCGACGGGCAAGGGCGGTACGTTCAGGCGCTCCAGAACCACGACGCGGTGATTTGCGTTGGTCCGGCCGGGAGCGGCAAAACGTACCTCGCGGTTGCGTGGGCCGTGTCACTGCTCAACACCAAGAAGGTACGAAAGATCGTGCTCGTGCGCCCGGCGGTCGAGGCCGGCGAGCGGCTCGGCTACCTCCCGGGTGACTTGGTTGCGAAGATCAGCCCGTACCTGCGCCCCCTCTACGACGCGCTCGCGGATATGATGGAGCCGGACACCGTCAAGAAGTACATGGAAAGCGAAGTGATCGAGATCCTGCCCCTGGCGTACATGCGGGGCCGCACGCTTTCGCACTCGTGCATCATTCTGGACGAAGGGCAGAACGCGACCGCCGAGCAGATGAAAATGTTTCTGACGCGCATGGGAACCAACTCGCGGGTGATCGTGACCGGCGACCTGACACAAACCGACCTCCCGCGCACCGTGCGGAGCGGCCTGGCCGACGCGGTCCAGCGCCTGAAGGATGTCGAAGGGCTGTCGGTCGTGTACCTGGATCAAACGGACATCGTGCGGAACCCGCTGGTCACGCGCATCGTGAAGGCTTACGAAGACGAATCGCAACGGAACCGGAAGGCGAGCGGGTGAGCCGGTTGAGCAGGGCAATGCGAAGCCTTGTTTCTTCACGGGGGGGGCGCTCGAATCCTCGCTCCACACCGCAGTGGCTCAAAAAGTCGCACGTTCGTTTTCTGCGCACAATTCCTTGCGACACGCCGGCGCTCTCTGGGGCTTCAAACGGGGCGGCTCTTCTTGCCCGCCCTCACTTTCCGCCACATCTGAACGGAACGAGTTTGCGGATACGGCAACCCTGTTGGCTTGTGCCGATTTTTCGACCTAGAGTTGCTCGGCCCACCCGCCCTTCTTGTGGGGCGTCGAGCGAGCAAAATGAAATGATCGGCCGCGTATTCATGGGTCGGTACGAGACCAGGCGGCAGCTCGGCGAGGGCGGCATGGGCAAGGTGTACCTCGCGCGCCAGCTCGACCTCGGCCGCGAGGTCGTCGTTAAGGTGATGCACGAGCAGATCGCCTCCGACCCCAAGTTCCGCGACCGCTTCTTGCGCGAAACGCTCCTCATGGCCCGGTTCCAGCACCCGGGCGCCGTGACCCTGTACGATGCCACCCTCGACGACCCGCTCGGGCCGTGCATCGTGATGGAGTACGTCAAGGGCGTGAACCTCGAATCGCTCCTGCTCAAGAACAAGCGGATGAGCGCCCCGCGGGTGGGCCGCATCATCGGCGAGCTGTGCGAGGTGCTCCAGGCGGCCCACGACGAGGGCATCATCCACCGCGACCTGAAGCCCGCGAACCTGATGGTCGTGGACGCGGACACCCCCCGCGAGCGCATCAAGGTGATGGACTTCGGCCTCGCGAAGCTGATCGAGGGCGAGCCCACCGCCCGGAAGGTGACCGACACGAACGTGGATTTCGCGGTGGGCACGCCGGGTTACATCTGCCCCGAGCAGGTGCGCGGGGAGGAAATGGACCACCGCGGCGACCTGTACAGCGTCGGCGTGATGATGTACGAGTTGCTCACCGGGCGGCTCCCGTTCAACGGGCCGACCAGCATGGACATCCTCCTGGCACACGCCACGGAGTACGCTCCGACCTTCGCGGAACTGGGACTCGTGGGGTGGGTTCCGAGCGAGGTGGAAGAGTTGGTGTTCGACACGCTCGCCAAAGACCCCGGCGACCGCCCCCAGAACGCCCGCGAGCTCGCGGAGCGCTTCGATACCGCTCTGAACCGCGCCCAGGTGAAAGCGGAGTCGCGCATCTTGCGGATGCCGCCACCCTCGCACAGCGGGACGCGCCCTCCGCGGTCACACGCCGGCGTGACCTACCCGCCCGCGCCACCGGCTTCGGTCGCATCGACCCCGCCGCCATCGACCGCGGTCACACAATCGAACCAGTCGCGCGACAACGCCGCGCTCCCGTTTCACATGGAAGCGTGGATGCCGGAGAGCATCGCGATCATGAAGCTCCGCGGGTTCGTTCACGACGCCGGCGGCGAGGTGGTCGAGAGCGTCCCCGGGCTCATCAAGGTGCGCCTGGGCGGGCGCAAGACCCCGACCGGCGGGCCGCTCTCCTGGCTCGGATTGCGCCGGGCCTCGACCCCCATTGATGTCGAACTGCACCTGCACCACCTGGACCCGGCGAGGGACAACCAGCTCACGGTCCACGTGCTGTTCCGCCCGTCGCACCCAGCGCTCCTCACCGACCGCAACTGGCGCCAGCGCTGCACACAGGTGTTTATCGAACTACGCTCCTACCTGATGGGGCGCGCTCCCGATTAACCGAGGGCCGCAT
>DASWYH010000435.1:0-2230 GCA_036405095.1 Gemmata sp.
ACACGCTCGGCAGCGGTGCCCACAGCAGCATTTTACACATTCGCCGGGCCGACGATGAGCGGGAGTACGCACTGAAACTCGTTGATATCGGCGGAAAGGACGACCTGAAGTATCTGGAGCAGGCGAAACACGAGTTCCGCGTCGGTCAGATGCTGAACCACCCCAATTTGGTGAAGGTGTACGCCCTCGAAACCGAGAGCGGGTGGTTCTCCGGGCCGAAGAAGGCCAAGCTCCTCATCGAGTACGTCAACGGCAAGACGATGGACCAGCTCCCGCTCCTCCGGATGGCGAAGCTGCTCCGGGTGCTGGAGCGCATCGCGGACGCCCTCACGCACATGCACAAACAGGGCGTGTGCCACGCGGACATGAAGCCGAACAACCTCATGTACTCCGGCGGGACGCGGGTGAAGGTGCTCGACTACGGGCTCGCGTGGATCAGGGGCGAGGGCAAGGACCGGGTGCAGGGCACGCCCGAGTACCTGGCGCCCGAAACGGTGGAACACAAGATCGTCAACGAGCGCACCGACATCTACAACTTCGGCGCGACGATGTACCGGCTCGCGACGCTCCAGCTCCCGCCGTCGTGGTTCGCCGGGGACGGGCTGCCGATGACCAAGAAGGTCTTCAAGGAGCAGCTCAAACCGGTGCGCGAGCGGAACCCGGTGGTGCCGGACGGGCTCGCGGACCTGATCCACCAGTGCCTCCAGCCGAACGCGAACAAGCGCCCCGAGCGCATGAGCCACGTTCAAGGCGCGCTCGACCAGCTCGCCGACGAAGCCGCCGCGAAGCTCAACGATCCGGCGGCACTGGAGGAGTAATGACGCAGAGAAAAGGCAAAAGGAAAAAGGAGAAGAGCGCCGCAGCGGGCGACCGGGGAGCGAATGGCTCCATGAGGCCCGTGTGCGTTCCGCCTTTCCCCTCAGTTCCTTCGCCCTTCACTCATGATTAAAGAACCTTACATCCCGATCCGCACGACCGACCTCATCGGCTACCTGTGCGCCGAAACCGGGCCGCTCGGGGACCGCCCCCTTTCCGCCGAGCAGCAGGCGACATTTACGCGGTTCGCGCAGTCGGTCTCCGCGCACGTCCACGCGATCTACCGGGCCGAGGTCCGGCAGCTCAAAGACGCCTACGCGGGGTTCGACCCGGACGCGGACCCGAAACCGCTCACCCCCCTCACCGGCGAAGCCCGGGACGCCGCGCTGGACGACCTCTTCGACACGCTCACCCGGCTGATGGGCCGGGCCAACTACATTCGGCTGTCCCGCGACCAGATGGAATTCATCATGCGCGGGTCGAGCAAGTGGGGCGTCGATATGGACGTGGCCTGGGACGCGTTCGAGAAGGTCGAGGTGTTCTACCGCGGGAAGGGCGATACCACGCGGCTGCAAAACGGGCTGGTGCGGTTCTGGCGCAAGTACCCGGTCCAGGTGCCCACGTTCGCGCGGGCCGCGGTGGTGTTCAAGACGCGCCCCCACAAGCGCCTGGACGCCGACACCGACCACACCGGCGTGTACATGAAGCTGTTCAAGGACATGCCGCAGATCGACATCGAGATGCTGCTCCCCGGCGGGCGCATCCGGATGCCCAAGTTCGACCGTGTGAAGATCGGCGGGTCGCTGGCCAGTTCGGGCGCGTATGTGGTGTGGAAGCTGAGCACGTTCCCGCTGATGTCGCTGCTCGGCGGGTTCGGAACGAACGTGCTGCTCGCGCTGTACACCCCGCTGGCGCTGCTCGGCGGGTATGGCTACAAGACGTGGTACGCGTTCCACTCGTCGCGCCAGACGTACCTGCACCAGTTGCGCCAGAGCCTGTTCTACCAGAACCTCGCGAACAACGGGAGCGTGCTGTTCCGCGTGCTCGACGAGGCCGAGGAGCAGGAGATCCGCGAATCGCTGCTCGCGTACTTCTTCTTGTGGAAGTACGGGGGCGAGCGGGGCTGGGGCGCCGAAGAACTGGACTTCTACATCGAGAGGGACCTGAAGAAGCGGCTCCCGGCGGAGGTGAACTTCGAGATCACCGACGCGCTCGCCAAGTTGATCCGGGCCGGTCTGGTGGCGAAGCGCGAGCACCGGTACGTCGCGCTGCCCATCGACCAGGCGCAGACCCGGCTCAACACCATCTGGAGCGGCTACGCCCGCAACGGCCCGCCGCAGTTGCGCCCGGAGGGATAATAAGCGCGAGCCGAACCCCAGCGCCCGGTGGCGCGCTCGTGCGGGTGGGCTCACCA
>DASWYH010000436.1:0-5075 GCA_036405095.1 Gemmata sp.
CCCGGCGGCCCAAGTTGCGCGCATGGTGAAGACGCTCCGGCGCAACGTCAACCACCTCGCGACCCTGGTGGACAAGGTGCTCCAGGAGAACACCAACCTCCGGACCGAGGCCGGGGTGAAGCTCGAACGGCGCGAACTCGACCTCTGGCCCCTGGTCGAAGCGCTGATACACGACCTGCACCCGGTGTCCGGCACCGACAGCACCAAGCTCGTCAACAACGTGCCCGAAGATTTTGTGGTCTACGCCGACGCCGACCTGCTGCGCCGGGTGTTCCAGAACCTCATCGCGAACGCCATCAAGTACACCCCGCGGGGGGAGGTACTCATTTCGGCGCGGGTGACCGATGGCGGGGCCGAGTGTACCGTTCGTGATACCGGCGCGGGCATCCCCGAGGACCGCCTGGAGAAGGTGTTCGAGCCGTTTGAGACGGACCCGAACCAGCAGGGCGGGATGGGGCTGGGGCTCGCGATCGTGAAGACGTTCGTTGAGGCGCATCAGGGCGTTGTGACCGTCGAGAGCACGGTTGGGGTCGGTTCGATGTTCCGGTTCACGCTCCCGGCGAAGCGCGCGTGAGCCGCGGTCGTTACTTCGCCCCGAATTTGCAGCCTGCATTTGCGCCGCGCGCATGTATCAGAGCCCCGGTTTTGACTAGGGCTGCTTTCGCAGATAACAAACTGCGTCTTCCCGCGCGGCTACTTGGTGAGTTGGAACGAATCGAGGAACGCGACCGCTTCTTTCGAGGTGGCGAAGTCCTTCGGTCCGGCGACCGTGACCACGTAGAGCCGCGATTTCGTGACCACGATGCGGCTGTTGGCCTGGTTCCCGTCCTTCTCAACCACGAACTCGCGCCCGGGCAACTTGTCGTTGCCGAATTCGATGTCCTTCTTGCTGACGAGTTTGCCCCCGCTCTGATCCACACCGCCCGTTTCGCCCGCGTCGAGGAGCGTTTTGGCGGGCAGGTTCTGTGCCCCTTTGGGCAACTCCATGTACATCACCATGAACCCCTTGCCGTTCACCTCGGTTGCGGCGAACTCCATTTTTGCGGTGCCGGCGGCCTTGGTCTCGTTCTTGACCTTCCCGCCGGCCGGGAACTGCACCGTGTACTTCCCCTCTTTCGAGGCGTATTTCTCGTCGGCAGCCGTCGCGGTGAGTGCGCCGAGGGTAACCACAGTCAGGGCCGCGAGTACGTGTCGCATGGGTCGCCTTTTTGAGTGAGGGCCGGAACCGGAGCCGCAGCGGGGCTCAGTCCCCGGAGCCATCGAACAGTGGGCGGATGACGTGTCCGCGGTTCAACTGCACGGGGCGGTTGAGGCGGTCACGCACTTCGGTGTGCGGGTCGACGCCGAGCACCGAGTAAACGGTCGCGCCGATGTCGTCCGGCGAGTACGGGGTCGTCGTCGGATACCCGCCGTTCTTGTCGCTCTTGCCGATCACCTGGCCGGCCCGGACCCCGGCCCCGGCGAACAGCCCCGAGAAGCACGGCGCCCAGTGCTCGCGGCCCGCGCCCTTGTTGATCTTCGGCTCGCGCCCGAACTCCCCGAGCATCATCACGAGCGTGTCTTCGAGCAGTCCCCGGCTCTGCATGTCGTCCAGGAGCGCCGAAACGGCGCTGTCGAGAGGCGGGAGCAGGTCGCGCTTGAGGCGGTTGAAGAGGTCGCCGTGACTGTCCCAATTTTGGACGCGCCCCATGTTCGCCTGTACGACCGGGACGCCGGCTTCGATCAGCCGCCGGGCGAGCAGGCATGACTGGCCGAACGCGTGGCGCCCGTACTTGTCGCGGACCGCCCCTGGCTCCTTGTCGATGTCGAAGGCCCGGGCGACCTTTCCGGACGTGAGAACCGCGAGCGCCTGTTGCTGCTGGTCGGTGAGTTTCTTGGTTTCGGCCTGTTCCCCGAGCCATTTGCGCTGGTCGTTGACCGCGGCGAGGAGCGCCATGCGGTCGCTGAGTTCGTTCACATCCATTCCGGCCGCGGGGCGCAGGTTCTCGACGCGGAAGTCCGCGCGATTGGGGTCGTGTGTGATCTGCATCACGTCGTGCTTGGGGCCGAGGAACCCCGCGTGCTGTCCGGGCCAGAGGAGGGGGCCTTCCATCAGGTACGTCGGCAGGTTCACGCCGCACGGGGTGCCTTCCGGCGCGCCCTGAAAGTAGCTGCGCCCGGCCGCATAGTTGGGGAAGTCGTCGCGGGAGGCGATCTTGTCGAAGAACGCACCCGGCTGCGTGTGCCCGGTGAGGACGTGGTGCGTGGCAACGAGGTGGTTGTTCTCGCGGTGCGACAGCGACCGCACGACGGAGTACACGTTCGACCGCGCCGCGAGTTTCGGCAGGTGTTCGCTCGCGAGCAACCCGGGCGTTTTGGTTTGGATCGCCTTGTATTCGCCCCGGATCTCGGGTGGGGCGTCGGGTTTGGGGTCGAACGTCTCGTGGTGGCTCGCCGCGCCCGTTAGGAACACGATCAGAACCGACTTCGGCCTCTTTCCAGGGGAAAGGGAAGGGGACCGGGTGGTTCCAGCTTGCGCGAACGACGACACACCCAACCCGAGTAGCCCGGAGTAGCCGACTTGGAGCAGTTCGCGGCGGTTGATGCCGATGGTGTGCCGGTGTGCGAACATGGAAGTGGCCTTCGGGCGCTGGTGCGGGTGTACGGTGGGATTCTTCTATTAGAGCACCCACCCGTGGCGCCGCAAGCCCGTTTCTGTGAAACGGCCCTTCGTGAATCAGCCAGCGCGTGACAGGCACAACACACCAACGGCGCACCGGTCGAGCCGGGGTCCGGGGAACAAAAATGGGAGACTGATGAGTTTCCCCCTTGACCCTACGTGTCCTTCATCTGATTCTAACAAGTAGACGGTGGATTTCTTCCGACTCGCTCCACCGCTCCTCTTCAGTTCTACTCGCATTCTCTCTCTCCCGAGTCGGGTGTTTGGAGCATTACATGTCTTCTCCCGTGACTCGCACGCGGCGCGGCTTTACGCTCATTGAGTTGCTGGTGGTCATCGCGATCATCGCGATTCTGATCGGCCTGCTCCTGCCCGCTGTTCAGAAGGTGCGCGAGGCCGCCGCACGCATGAGCAGCCAGAACAACCTGAAGCAAATCGGTTTAGCGTTCCATAGCCACAACGACGGCGTCGGCTACCTTCCTCACAACAACGGGTCCCAGAACTACGCGAACAGCACAAACGGCGGCCAGACCGGCAACGTGGGCTCGTGGGCGTTTCAGATCTACCCGTACATCGAGCAGGACAACGCCTACCGGCTCCAACAAGGTGGGAACCCGGGTGGCGGCGGTGCCGCGATCAAGACCTTTGTCGATCCCATCCGCGGCCGGATCGGTTACTCGACCAGCGGGAACGGGAACAACGGTGCGGTCGGCCCGATGACCGATTACGCCATCAACACCAGCGTGAACGCCGGCTCGGGCACCTCGCTTGATGGGTGCTGTGGCGGTGGTGGTACGGCCGTCGCCGGGAACCGGCGCACGATCCAGGGCATTTCGGACGGCTCCTCGAACACGATCCTCGTCGGCACCAAGTACATCCAGACGACGATGTACAACTACAACCAGGGGAACAACTGGGACGAAGGCATCCTGGGTGGGAACTGGGGCGGCCCCGGGCGCTCGGCCAACGGCAGCGCGCCGGACGGTTCTGGTTCCCCTGCGTACCTCCGGGACAACGCGGCTTACGGCCCGGGGAACTACTTCGGTGGCGGCTCGTCGGGCGGCGGTTTGTTCCTCTTCGGCGACGGCGCCGTTCGGACGGTTCCGTACTCGGTCAACCGCACGACGCTGTTCAACCTGCTCGCTCCGAACGACGGTCAGGTCGTGGGGAACTTCTAACCACTCCGCTGAGGGCTCCATCTACGAAGCCGCCGAACACCCGTGTTCGGCGGCTTCGTGTTTTCTCCTCAAACCCGCCACGCGCGATGATAAGACGAATTTATGCGCTCGCGGCCCTTGGCGCCGCAGCGCTCGCCTTTTCGGTGGCGTCCTGTTCCGCACCTTCGCCCCCGACACCGGCCGAAGCGCCGCCGGCGCCGGAGGGCTGGTTCCGGGACGTGACCGCCGAATCGGGGCTCGCGTTCGTTCACGATGCGGGGGCGACTGGAACGTTCTTCATGCCCCAATCGATGGGCTCGGGCGCCGCGGTCTTCGACCTCGACGGGGACGGACTGCTCGATATTTATTTGCTCAACTTCGGCGGGCCGGACTCGGCTTCCGTGAACCGCCTCTTCCAGCAGATCGAACCCGGCAAGTTTCGTGATGTGACCGACGGGTCCGGGGCCGGGCTCCCGGGTTGGAACCATGGGGTCGCGGCCGGCGACGTGAACAACGACGGTCGACCGGACCTCATTATCACTCAGTTCGGCGGGATCAAACTGCTGATTAACCTGGGTGGGGGCAAGTTCCGCGACGCGACCGCCGAGGCAGGGCTGTCGAACCCCGCCTGGGGCATGTCCGCGGCACTGCTCGATTTCGACCGCGACGGGTGGCTCGACCTCGTCGTCATCAACTACCTCGATTACGACCGCAAAGTGGAGTGCCTGACGCCACTCGGGGCACGGGATTTTTGCGGCCCTGCCTCGTTCCAGGGGGTGGGGAGCAAGGTGTACCGCAATACCCGCGACCCGGCCGGGCGGTTCGAGGACGTGAGTTCCGGTTCCGGAATCGGAGCCGTGCGCGGCCCGGGGCTGGGTGTTTCGGCCGCGGACTTCGACGGGGACGGGTGGCCCGACATATTCGTTGCCAATGACGGGCAGCCGAACCGCCTCTGGATCAATCAGAAGAACGGCACGTTCGCGGACCAGGCGGTGTCCCGCGGGATCGCGTTCACGGCCGCCGGGAAGGCGTTTGCGGGCATGGGGGTGGCGGTTGGGGACGTGAACAACGACGGGCTTTTGGATGTGTTCGTGACACACCTGGGCACCGAGATGAATAACCTGTGGCGCCAGGAGCCGCGCGGGCAGTTCAGCGACCGCACCGCCGAATCCGGTTTGAGTGTCCCGCGCTGGCGTGCGACCGGGTTCGGTGCGCTCATGGCCGACTTCAACCACGATGGCGGACTCGATATCGCGGTG
>DASWYH010000437.1:0-4117 GCA_036405095.1 Gemmata sp.
GTCCCCCTTCACGAGCAGGCTCGTCATCACCGCGTTGAGCCCCTCGATCGGCTTCGGGTACGAGGTCTTCGACCGCCACGCGACCGTTGCGGCCGGCTTGTCCTTGTCGAGCGCGAGGCAGAGCGTGCCGTGGTAGAACGACGAGATCAGGAGCTTCTCACCGGCCCGCTTCGGGGTGACGATCGACACCGCCGGGCGCGCCACCTCGCCCTTGTCCGGGTGGCTGTGCTCCCAATACTTTGTTCCCGTCGCCGGGTCGAGCGAGTACAGCGCCTCCGACAGCCACACGATGAGTTGCCGCTTCCCGCCCGCTTCGGTGATGATCGGCGGCGAGTAGCAGATCTCCTTCGTGGAGAGCGCCTTCCACTTCTCCTTGCCGGTTTTCTTGTCGAACGCGACCACCGCCTGACCGTCCCCGCCCACGAGCGCAACCAGCGTATCGCCGTCGAGCAGCAGGTGCGCCGACCAGCCCCACAGCGGCACGGGGGCCGCGTAGTCCTTCACGAAGTTCTTCGACCAGACCACCTTCCCCGTTGCCGCGTTGAGGCAGAGCAGATCGCCCATCGTGCCCAGGGTGAACAGCCGGTCGCCGTCGATCACGGGCGTCGTGCGCGGACCGGACGGGTACGAGACCTTCGTGTACGGGCAGTCGTAGCTGTGGGTCCAAATCGTCTTGCCGTCGGCCGCGTTCAGGCAGTGGACGCGCTCGTTGCCCGGTAGCGTGCCCTTCGGCGGCGGGTTCTTGGGATCGGGTTCCGCCTTCTCGCGGTCCATCACGTAGAGCTTCCCGCCGACGACCGCCGGCCCGGCGTACCCGGCCGCGATGGGCTGCCGCCACACCACCTTCGGACCATCCTTCGGGAACGTGGTGAGGAGCCCCTTTTCGGCCCACACGGCGTCGCGCTTCGGCCCGAGCCACTGGCCCCAGTCGTCGGCCCGCGCCGGGGCCGCGAGCAGCACCGCCCCGGCGAACACGATCAGTGGCGTGAAATAAGACGCCCGCATGAATGGAACCTCCGAAAGAGATGAAAGGGGAGAGGCGCTATCAGTCTCCCCGGGCGCCGGGGGAGCGTCAACGAGTTTCGCCGGTCACTAGAACACTCCCCATCACCCCGAGGCCCTTCCCATGCTCACCCCCGAATCGCGGCGCCGCGACTTCCCCACCCTCGACGGCCGCGCGTACCTCAACACCGCAGCGGAAGGGATCCCGCCGCTCGCGGTCGGTGCCGCACTGGAGCAGTACTTCCGGGACAAGCAGCTCGGGATGGACGGGCGCGCCCCGCACGCGGAGCAGTGGGACGCCGCGAAGGCACTCACGGCCGAGTTCTTCGGGCTCACCCCCGCGGAAATCGGCATCTGCTCGTGTTCGTCGGAGGCGTACAACCTCGCCGCGCTGGCCCTTCAACTGAAGCCCGGCGACGAGGTCGTGTGTACGGACCTCGACTTCCCGGCCAGTTCGACGCCGTGGCTCCAGCCCGCGTGCCCGGCGACCACCCGCGTCTGGAAGAACCGCGGCGGCGCGCTCCGGGTCGAAGACCTGATCCCGCTCCTCAGCGCGAAGACCCGGTTCGTCAACGTGTCGCTGGTGAGCTTCTACAACGGGTTCGCGGTGGCGCTGCCACCGATCATCGAAGCGGTGCGGAAGCACTCGCCGGCGCTGTTCGCGGTGGACGTCACGCAGGCGCTCGGGCGCGTGCCCCTCGATCTGCGCGGCGCGGACCTCATCATCAGCAGCACGCACAAGTGGATTCTGGCGTCGCACGGCGGCGGACTGGTCGGCGTCCCGAAGGGGCGCGCCGCGGAATGGACCGCGCCGGCGGGCGGGTGGTTCAACCTCGAAGACGCATTCGGGCCGAAGAGTTTCGAGAGCGTGCAGAGCAAGCCGGGGGCCGCGAGCTTCATGGTCGGGATGCCGAACTACCCGGCCCTGTACGCAATCCGCGCCGGGCTGGAGTACCTGCGCGCGGTGGGCGTCGCGAACATCGACGCCCACGCCCGCCCGCTCGTGCTCCACTGCCTCGCGGAGTTACGCAAGCTCCCGGTGGAGGTGCTCACCCCGAACGAACCGGACCATATCGCCGGCATCCTCGCGTTCAAGCACCCCAAGGCGGCGCAGCTCAACGCGCACCTGCACGCGAAGGGCGTTCACGTCATGAACCCGGCCGGGCGGCTCCGGATCGCGGTCCATGGGTACAACACGCACGAGGACATCGAGGTGCTGCTGCGCGAGCTGAAAGCGGCACTGACGGTGGTGTGAGCCGAACGGCCCACTCGCCTCCTTCCGCGTTGGCGAGTGGGCGGAAACGTTTCGGGCCGGGCATCCGCTCAGCGGATGCCCGGCCCGAAACGATCCGCTATCGGCGAGCGTTAGCGGTCGCGAAAGAGCGGGAGCAGAACGCCACTCTTCTTGATGCCCTGTTTCATCTGCCACCAGCCGAACTTCACGAACGCGGCCTGGCGCTTCTCTTCGGAAGTGAACGCGTACTGGCCGAAGCCCGCCGGCACCGGGTTGAAGTTCTGGTGCGGCTGCGTCTCGAAGCCGAAGTCCTTCATGTTCAGGCCGGCTTGCGTTATGAGGAACGCGAACGCCACGTCCCGCACCGTGACCGTGTGCATTTCGGCCGCCCCGCCGTTCAGGTTCCGCTGGAACCACACCTGGGTCACCATCGAGTCGGCCCCCATCGACAGCACTTTCTTCGGGTCCTCGCCCTTTTTGAACACCTCGGGGAAATCGCCGACCCGCGCCTCGTTGCGGACGACCGCTTTGAGGAACGCGGTTTCTTCCTTGCCGCGCTGCTGCACCAGGAAGTTCAGCGCCTGCCCCTTCGCGTAGCCCTGGACCCCATCCAGGAGGACGATCCGGCGCAGGACCATCGTCGTTTCCGGGAACTGGCGCAGGTTGCCGTTCCCGAGTTGGTAGACGAGCTGGGTGAGGTCGTTCGGGTCGGTGCGGCTCACGAGCCACCGGCTCACGATGCTGCGGTACACCTCGGCGTGCGTCCCGGACCCGTTGAGGGCGGACATGGAGGCGCCGTGGTTGAACAGCACCACCCCGCTCACCTGCTGCCACTGGATCGTGGTCCGGGGGATGAACTCGGCAGGGATCTCGGACTCGGCGAACAGCACCGCGGCGATGTCGGCGAGGGTCGGCTGCTTGGTCGGGGTCGGTCGGGGGCCACCAACGAAGTTCCGCTGGACCATGTCGCTGTAGATCGTGTTCCGGCGGTCCGAGACGGCGCGGCCCCCGTCGACGTTGCCCCGGTCCATTGCGGCGAGCATGTCCAGGTTGTACGGCGATTTCAGGATCTCGACGTACAGTTCGCGGGCCTTGGGGGACACACCCAGCGACTTGCGGAACGATTTGAGCCCCGGCAGGTTGTGGTCGAACTTGCCGTCCTTGTCTTCGAGGAAGGTGTTGATACGGGCCTGGAGGTCGTCCGCTTCGGACTTCGGGAGCAGCCGCAGCGAGCGGGAGCGGATCTCGGGGTCCGTGTCGGTCCCGGCGGCCTCGACCAGGGCCTGTTTGGCGCGCCGGCCCATCTTCGCGAGCTCGTTCTGGGCCTCTTCGCGGTCGCGGTAGCTCTCGCTGCCCAGCCGGCGCACGAGTTCGCGCGCCTTGGACAGCTCTTCCGGCGGCACGACGAGGTCTTTCGGGTCCGGGGAGGCCCCCGCCGCCGGACGCGCGAGCAGCGCCGCGCACACGAACAGAACCGCTCGAAGCCGACTCATGTGTTGCCCCTTACCGCACCGGGGGTGCCGCCGGCGCGATCCGCGCCAGTTTAAGGATGGCGCATTGCACGGGCCGCGCCAACCACAAAACCGTCCGCGGCGTGACACCCCGTTACACTTCCGACGAGCGACCAGCCGGTTCCGCTTGGGTGACCGGAAACGTTCGCGAACGGTCGCCAATTAATAATCGACGACCGAGCCCCCCGGTTCTAACTATTTGCCCGCGGCGCTCGCCTTCAGTCGCCACCACCCGTACCGGGTCGCGGCCTCCTTGCGGCGCTCCTCGGGGACGTGATACCGCGTGTAGCTGATCGTCTTCGTGCTGGACCCCCGCAGCCGGTCCTCGATGTGGTAGTCTTCGGTCTTCTGCCCGGTCATCAGCACGGCG
>DASWYH010000438.1:0-2225 GCA_036405095.1 Gemmata sp.
GATGCTCCCGGCGAGGTACCTGGGCGGCGAGCAGCCGGCGCTGTCGACGGCCGAGCCGTACCGCCCGGCGCTCGCCAAGTGGATGACCGGCCCGAACAACCCCTTCTTCACGAAGGCGCTGGTGAACCGCACCTGGGCGCACCTGTTCGGCCGCGGGTTCGTGAACCCGATCGATGACATGCTCCCCGAACACGACCCGACGCACCCGGACCTGCTCAACGCGCTGGCGCACCACGTTTCGACCGCGGGCGAGTTCGACGTGAAGTACCTGATCAAGGCGATCTGCTTGAGCGACACCTACCAGCGGACCAGCAAGCCGACCCCGGAGAACAAAGCCGACCGCGCGCTCTACAGCCACATGGCCGTGAAGGTGCTGTCGCCGGAGCAGCTCTACGACTCGCTGGCCCAGGTGACCGGGAACAGCGGGCGCCCCGTTGACAAGAAGGCCGGGAAGGCACAAGGCGCCCAGAAGGGCGCCCGGCTCGGTGCCCGCGACCAGTTCGTGAACTTCTTCCTCGCCGGGGCCGATTCGACCAGCCCCCTCGACTACGAGGCCGGTATCCCGCAGGCCCTCAAGCTGATGAACGCGCCGATCACGAACAGCCCGGGCGCGGCGCGGGCGGTGCTCGGCTCCGCAACGAAGCCCGAAGACGTGCTCGAACGGATCTACCTGGCGTGCCTGTCGCGCCGGCCGACCGGCGACGAGCTCAAGAACCTGGCCGCCTACATCAGCCGCACCGGCGACCGGACCGCTCACAGCGACATCCTCTGGGCCGTGCTGAACAGCAGCGAGTTCACCCTGGTGCGCTGACCCGGCGCCCCACGGCGCCGGCGAACCCCGCCCGCAAGGGCGGGGGTGCTAACCGACCGATTGCCAACACCCCCCGCCCACAAGGGCGGGGTTCATCAAACACAACCCTTCCGACACAGGTATCCGACCCATGTTCTCAATGAAGCTGCAAGAGAAGACCCGGCGCGACGTGCTGAAGCTCGCCGCGGCCGGCGTGTTCGCCCCGTCCCTGTCCGGCTGGCTGCCGGCCCTCGCGAAGGCCGCGCCGACCGGGGGCACGGGCCGGGCCAAGTCGTGCATCCTGCTGTGGATGGACGGCGGCCCGAGCCACAAGGACACCTGGGACCTGAAGCCGGACAGCAAGGGCGCCGGCGAGTTCAAGCCGATCAAGACCGCGGCCCCCGGGGTCGAGATCAGCGAGCACCTGCCGAAGGTCGCCGGGGTCATGAACCACGGGCTGGTGGTCCGCGGGATGACCTCGCCGGAAGGGGCGCACGCCCGGGCCAAGTACTACATGCACACCGGGTTCCGCGAGGGCCAGGGCGGGGTCGTCTACCCGTCGCTCGGTTCGATCGTCTCACAGGAAAAGGGCAAGACGGACAGCACCGTCCCGAACTACGTCGCGATCGGCGGGCGCAGCTACGGCTCCGGGTTCCTCGGGCCGAAGCACCAGCCGCTGCTGGTCACCGACCCGAACCGCGGCGTCGAGGACCTGAAGTCCGCGGTGTCGGCCGCGCAGCTCGGCAACCGCACCGGGCTGCTCGAACAGATGGAGAAGGCGTTCCACCGCGAGTACGGGGCCGATTCCATCACCGACCACAAGACCACCTACGAGCGCGCCGTCCGCCTGATGCAGTCGAAGGAGGCCAGGGCCTTCGACATCTCCGCGGACGAGACGAAATCGAAGTACGGGTCGGGCCGGTTCGCCGAGGGCGTCGTGATGGCCCGCCGCCTGGTCGAGGTGGGCGTGCCGTTCGTCGAAGTGGCGCTGGGCGGCTGGGACACCCACCAGGACAACTGGGGCCGTGTCAAGGCCCTGTCGCAGCAGGTGGACTCGGCGCTGTCGGCGCTCGTGACCGACCTGAAGGACAAGGGCCTCCTGGACAGCACGCTGATCGTGTGGATGGGGGAGTTCGGGCGCACCCCGAACGTGAACACCCGCGGCGCCAAGCCGGGCCGCGACCACTTCCCCCGAGCGTGGAGCCTGGCGATGTTCGGGGGCGGCTTGAAGGGCGGTCAGGTGCTCGGCAAGACGGACGCGCAAGGCGCGAGCGTCGCGGAGCGCCCGACCACCGCACAGGACTTCCTGGCGACCGTGTGCGAGCTGATGGGGATCGACCACACGAAGAAGAACGAGACCCCGACCGGCCGGCCGATCCAGATCGTGGACAAGCCGAAGCCGTTCACGAAGGACGTGGCGTAAGCGCATTTGACG
>DASWYH010000439.1:0-2940 GCA_036405095.1 Gemmata sp.
CCCGGCCGTGCTGCCGGTTCAGGTACGCGGACTCGGTGGGGTTCGGGTCCGGGAGCCGCGCGCCCCCGGGCAGTGCGGGCGCCCGCACCGGCGCGGCCGGGGGCGGCGTGTACCCCGGGAGCGATTGCCCCAGTTCCAGCCGGCCCGCGGGTTTGGGCGCGGGAGCTTTCGTGCGCGGGGCGGCCTCGCCGGGCCTCATGAACGGCCCGAGCTCGATCTCCTGGCCGTACACGTTCTTCCCGGTCGCGGGCTTGCGCGGGGCGGAGCCGGGTTGCGCCGGCGCGGGTGCGGTGGACTTCGGCGCGCCGCGCTTCGGGGCGGCGGCCGGCTTCCCTTCGCGGGTCTTGAGCCGCTGCTGGTGCCGCTGGTACGCGTCGTTCGACAGGACGCGCCCCCCGGACGAGCGCCACTTGCCCCCCTCGATCGGCTGCCACTCGGCGCGCGCGAACGTGTGGACGAGGAGCGCCGAAGCGCGGAGCAGCGGGTGGTGTGCGGTGCGGGTCATGGCTACCAGCTCCCTTCGACACGAATACCTTGCATGAGGTGCTTCGACACCGGCGCGAAGCTGCACCGGCAGTTCCACACCCGGGAGCCGCGCACCTCGGCGAACGGGACCGCCGCCGGGTAGAACTTCCCGATCCGGGGCCGGTGGTCGTCCCCGGTGCGGTCGTCGAGGATGCCCAGGTACTCCCACGCCGGGAACCGCTCCCGCATCTCGGGGTCCGCGACCTCGTCCTGGGCGCCCTGGTTGTACGCGTCGAGCACGTTGGTCCGCACCACCAGGTCCGCGTACTGCGGGTTCTTCACCGACACGCCCGCGGCGTCGAGCACCTGCTGCACCTCCGGCACCGCGCCCGCGCCGCTCTGCAGCTGCTTCAGGATCGCGCCCTTCACCTTCTCCAGGAGCGTCTGGTCCGAGGCCACCGCGAGGGTGAACGCGTGCCGGTCGAGCTTCGGCCCGTACCGCACCGCACTCGCCCCCAGGGTCGGCACGAGGCGCCGGAAGTACTCCAGCGCGCTCGTGGGCTCCAGCACCGGCACGCCGTCGGCGAAGTCGTGGTACGGGTCGTCGGTGCCGCTGTCGGCGAACGCCACCCGCTCGGCCATCTCGGCCCGGCGGCGGATCCGGGCCCGGCCCATGAGGTCGGCACTCGCGATGCCCCGGGCCAGCGCCTCGGCGATCGCGGCCAGTTCGGCGTCGTCGAACAGCACCGGCTGCCCGAGCGGGTCCCCGGTCGCGAGCAGCCGGCGCACCGCGGTCTCGCACGCCCGCGCGAACGCCTCGGCCCCGTCGGCCCGGCACCGGGCCAGGAGCTGGTGCGCCCGCGCCCCGTCCGGGCCGGCCGGGCTGAAGTCGTCGGCCTCGGCGAACGCGACGAACGCGCGCCCGGGGCCGTCACCCAAAAAGGCCCGGGCCTCGGTGTTCCACGCGCGGAGCTCCGCCGGGGTCGGCGCCGGATAGCACCGCGCGCACTGCGGCGAGGGCCTTTGAGCGGAGCTGGGAGCGCCCGGCGTTCGTGGCGTCGGCATATTGCACCGCGTACTCGTTGAGGAGGTCACTGAGCGGCCCCTTCAGTCGGGCGCCCCGGTCGAAGTCGTCGAGCGCCGCGTCGGCCCGGTCGGCGACCCTGCGGTTCTGCTCGACGGCGAGCTGGTTCCCGCCCACGGCCCCCAGCGCCTGCGCCCGGCGCACCGAGGAGCCGAGCCGGAAGTCCTTCGCCTCCTTCGCCAGCTCGGCGCGGACGTAGCTCTTGAGTTCCGCCCGGTGGAAGTAAACGCTCTCGTCCTGTTCGAGCGGGCCGAACAGGGTGTCCTGGGTTCTCGTGAGCTTGGGCGCGTCGCGCATCTCCTGGGCCATCGCCTCGACCACCCGGGGCCCGGCCGGGCGCCCGGTCCTCTCCTCGGACCGCGCCAGCGCGGAGAGCAGCCGCTGCTGGTCCAGGTGGTCGGTGAGGTGCTTCGCGACCGCGACCGCGCGGTCCGCATCGAGGGTGCCGTGGGCCACCTGGCGGAACAGGTCGGGCGCGAGCTTCACCAGCTCGGCGGCGTCGCGGGCCACCGGCCCCTTGAGCGAGATCCCCGCCTGTGCCAGGTCGGCGGCGGATTTCCCCGTGTCGCGCAGGAACTTCGCGGCGTCCACCGCCGTGCCCCGTCCCTCCGCGATGTTGATGAGGGCGCCCTTCGCGCGGGCCTCCTCGGGGGTGGCGGCGGTGAGGTAGCGGACGCTCACCTCGTTCGCCCCGGCCCGGTGCGCGAGGTCCAGCCGGTGGTGCCCGTTCACGATGTACGTCTTGCCGTCGCCCGGGTCCTTCCACACCGCGAGCACGCCCGCGAGGTCCGGGTCGTACGTCGTCACCCCGGACAGCTCGGCGCCGACGCCCCGCTCGTTGGTGTGCAATTTGAACTGGAACCGGCCCGGGTCCACCGCGACGTGCCCCGGCGCGACCGCGTACACGCGCCCCGGTTGGGGATTCGGCGGCGGCGCCCGCTTCGGGCCCGGGGCCGGGGCGGGTGGAATATTGCGTGGAATATTCTGCACGGGTTTCTGCGGGCCGGCGCCGGCGCCCGCGCTGAGCCGCTGGTAGCTGGCGTTGGAGAGCCGCCGCTTCCCGTTGCGCATGTGCCCGGGGCCGTCCGGCTTCCAGTCCGCCCAGGCGAACGTCTCGACGCCCTCCCCGAACGCGCGGGGGCCGTTGGGGGCGCCCGGGACGATGGCGCTGTTGCCCTGGTTCACGAGCCCCCGGTCGGCCACCGTGCGGCCCAGCTTGCGGCCCAGGTACCAGACCCCGCCGACGGCCACCGGGGCGGCCAACAGCGCCCCGGCGAACGGGACCGCCCCGAGCTGCAGCGCGACCACCGGCGCGGCCAGGAGCGCGGCCCCCGCGGCGAGTCCGGCGCCCCACAGCAAAAAGGGCTTGGCGGTGCGGTACGCGGCGCCCG
>DASWYH010000440.1:0-5136 GCA_036405095.1 Gemmata sp.
ATAAACTCTTCATGTGAAAAACTGGAAGCGGCCGGTGGACTCGAAAGCATGAGGGATGTGCCGGACGGCGGGTTCGCGGGCGCTCTCGGGCCACGCGATCACGAGCACATCGTACCGGACCGCGATCTTGCCGAGTAACCGCCGCTTGGACAGAAAGCGCGCTGTCGCCTCGGTGATTTTCCGCTGCTTGCGGAGGTCCACCGAGGCGGCCGTTTGCTCGACCGCGTCCGGGCGGTCACTGGATGTCGAACGCACTTCCACGATAACCAGCGTCCGGCCATCAAGGGCGAGGATATCGAGCTCGCCATCGCGGTCGGAAACGTTGGCCGCCAACAGGCGGTAACGCAGGCCGCGCAGGTACTTGGCTGCGGCCCGCTCGCTGCGCCGGCCGAACCACCGCTTCCACCACCGCCAGCGCGAAAAGCCGCCGGGAGGGGGGGCATCGGGTTCGCGAGCGGCGGCCATCGGCAAAATACCCGTCCAGTTGCGAAGGGCGACTGCGCCACAACAGGAAGGGAGCGGGCCGGACACCTTCGCGTAAAGGCACCCGGCCCGCTCTCATTCACCACTCGCGATCTTCGCCGCGCTACCGCTTCTTCGCCGCCTCGGCTTCCTTGCGGGCGCGCTTCTTCGCGGCCGTCTTGCTCTCGCCGCCGGTCGCCTTGGCGGCCTCGGCGGCCTCCTGGGCGGCCTTCGCGGCGGTTTCCGCGGCGGCCTTCAGGTCCGCGTCGATCTGCGACTGGCGCTGCACGTCGTCCCGGATCTTCGTGGCCTTGCCGACGCGGTCGCGGAGGTAGTACAGCTTGGCGCGGCGGACCAGGCCGGCCTTCTTCACCACGATCTTCGCGATGCGCGGCGAGTGGATCGGGAAGATGCGCTCGA
The DNA here is from genome assembly GCA_036405095.1 of Gemmata sp. Classification (GTDB taxonomy): domain Bacteria; phylum Planctomycetota; class Planctomycetia; order Gemmatales; family Gemmataceae; genus Gemmata. The sequence goes on from DASWYH010000440.1 coordinate 883, forward strand.
CCCCTTCGCCCTGCACCAGCCGGCGCACGGTCACGCTCTCGCGGGCGCCGCCGTGGTTCAGACCGATCACGTCGCCCTCGAACACCTGGACTCGCTCCTTGGCGCCGTCCAGGATCTTCTGGTGGACCTCGATCCGGTCGCCGACCTGGAACTTCGGGATGTCGTTTTTCACGGTCCCGGTTTCGATCACTTGCATGAGGGGCGAAATCATACCCCACCTTTCCCTTTCCGCGGCAGCAGGCGCCCGCGAGTCTTATGAATTCGGGTCGTCAGGAGCCGGGGGCGCGAGCCCCGCGCTCGGTTGGTTTCGCTCGCGGGTGCGAAGCGTGCTCTGTTCCGCACGCCATTTCGCGACCGCTTGGTGGTTCCCGCTCAGCAGGACATCGGGAACGGCCAGGCCCTCGTACACCCGGGGCCGCGTGAACTGCGGGTACTCGAGCCGCCCGTCCGCGCTGTGCGACTCGTCTTCGGCGCTCTGGGCGTCGCCCAGCACCCCCGGCAGCAAGCGGATCACGGTGTCGATCACCACCATCGCCGGGACCTCGCCGCCGTTGCACACGAAGTCGCCGGCGGAGAGCTCCCACGGGTTCAGCAGTTGCCGGATGCGGTCGTCGAACCCCTCGTACCGCCCACACAGCAGCAGCAGGCGCGGCTCTTCGGCCAGTTTCTCGACCGTCCGCTGGGTGAGGCGCTCCCCGGCGGGCGTGAGCATCACCACGCGCCCGGGGGGCTCGGCCTTCGCCTGAACCGCCCTAACGCAGTCCACCACCGGCTGGACGCTCAGCACCATTCCGGGGCCGCCGCCGAAGGGCCGGTCATCGACGCGCTGGTGCTTGTTGGCGGTCCAGTCGCGGATGTTCCAGGTGTGAACCTGCACGAGCCCGGCTTCGATCGCGTCGGCGAGCAGGCTCTGCCGGACGTACCCGTCGAAGATGCCGGGGAACAGCGTCAGAACGTCGAACCGGATCGTGCGGCTCATTGGGGGCAACTCAGCCGGTCGGCGCGCTCGCCTCGGCGGCCTTCTTGGCGGCCTCTTCCGCGGCCTTGGCGGCCTCGGCGGCCTCGATCTCTTCCCACTTCTTCATGAAGTTCTTGAAGATCGCGGCGCAGTGCTCGGACGCCTGCGCGCCGACGCTCTGCCAGTACTTGATCCGCGCCGGGCGGAGGGTGACGCGGTCGCCCTTCTCCTTGACGTGCGGGTCGTAGGTGCCCAGCTCCTCGATCACCTTGCCGTCGCGCGGCTGGCGGTGGTCGATGGCCACGATGCGGTAATAGTGCCGGTGGGTCCGGCCCATCTGCTTCATCCGGATGCGAACTGCCACTGCGAAATCCCCTCACGATGCGCCAAGTCGCACAAGAACAGAAATGATATTGGAGCGTCGAAAGTCGTAAAGTCCCAAGTCGCAAAGTCGGGGGCGGGGAGCCGCCCGCCTTCGCCTTTACGACTTGGGACTTTACGACTTTCGACTATTTCCGCTTCTTCTTCTTCTTCCGGTCCTCGGCCCGCTCTTTGGCGCTCTTGCGGTGCCCGGTGTCGCCCTTCGTCTTCATCTGGTCCAGGCCGCCGGGGAGGAACGCACCGGCCTTGCCCATCCCCGTCACCATCTTCAGCCGCTGCCAGAGCGACATGCTCGCCATCTGCTTCATCAGCACCCGCACCTGCGCGAACTGCTTCAGGAACTGGTTCACCTCGTGCGGCTCGACCCCCGCCCCCTTCGCGATGCGCCGCCGGCGGGGCGTGTCGATGATGTCGGGGTCCGCCTTCTCCTTCTTGGTCATCGAGTCGATCATGCCCTGGACGCGCTTCAGCGCGACTTCGGGGTCCTCCCCCTCGGGGATCATCTCGGACATCCCGGGCATGCGGGAGATCATGTCCTTCATGCCCATCTTGGCGATCTGCTCGAACTGCTTGCGGAAGTCGTCGAGCGTGAAATCGCCCTTCGCGATCTTCGCCTGCTGGGCCTCCAGCTCCTCCTTCGACATCTGCTGCTGGATGCTCGCGATCTTCTCGACCACGCCCATCATGTCGCCCTGGCCGAGGATGCGCCCGGCCATGCGCTCGGGGACGAAGTCCTCGAGCTTGTCGACCTTCTCGCCCATGCCGACGAACTTGATCGGCACGCCCGTCACGCCCTTGATCGAGAGCGCCGCCCCGCCGCGGGCGTCGCCGTCGAGCTTGGTGAGGATGCAGGCGTTGAGTTCGAGCGCGTCGTTGAACGCCTTGGCGACGTTGGCGGCCTCCTGCCCGATCATGGCGTCCACGACGAGGTAGCACTCGTCGGGCTTCACCAGCTTGTCGATGCGCTTCAGCTCGTCCATGAGCGCGTCGTCGATCTGCAACCGCCCGGCGGTGTCCAGGATCACGCAATCGCACAGGGTGCGCTTCGCGTGCGCGACGGCGTTGCGGCACACGTCGACGGGGTTCGTGGCCTCGCTGTAAACGTCGATGCCGATCTGGGCGCCGAGCGTCTTGAGCTGCTCGACGGCCCCGGGGCGCTGCAGGTCGGCCGCGGCGAGCATCGGCTTGCGGTTCTGGCCCTTGAGCGTGAGCGCGAGCTTCGCGGCGGTCGTGGTTTTACCCGCGCCCTGGAGCCCGCACAGCATGAGCACGACGGGCCGGTCGGCGCGCTGGGGGATCTTGTGGTCCACCGGCCCCATCAGGGCGACCAGTTCCTCGTAGACGTTCTTGACGATCTGCTCGGACGGGTCCACCTTCGCGAGCACGTCCTGGCCGAGCGACTTGGCCTCGACGCGCGCGATGAAGTCGGTGGCGACGGTGAAGTTCACGTCCGCTTCGAGGAACGCCCGGCGCACCTCGCGGAGCCCGTCTTTCACGTTCTCGGCGGTCAGCCGACCGCGTCCGCGGAGCTTCTTGAGCGCCTCGCCGAGCGATTTCGTGATGCCTTCAAACATGGAGGTTCCGCCTGACGGGACTGAGTGTGCGCTGGCTGCCGCTGAGCCGAGAGCTTACTTTAAGACAACGCCGAGTCCGGTTCAACGGGACCGAAAGCCGGGCCGTTATCGCCGGGTATAGGTGGACGGGCTGACCGATTCCGATCTCTCGCGATCTCTGAAGGGGGCGCCATGCGTCTGTTCCTGAGCGTTGCTCTGATCTGTGCCGCCACGGGCACCGCCGCGGCCGAGGACTGGCCGCAGTGGCTCGGGCCGAAGCGCGACGGCGTATGGCGCGAAACCGGCCTCGTCGAGAAGTTCCCCAAGGGCGGCCCGAAGCAGCTCTGGAAAACCGAGGTCGGCGTCGGCTACGCCGGCCCGGCGGTCGCCGGCGGGAAGGTGTTCGTTCTGGACCTCGTCCCGGCCGAGAAGGCGAAGCTCCCGGACAGCGGGTTCGCCAAGGGCGCCCGGGTGCCGGGCAAGGAGCGGGTGCAGTGCCTCGACGCCGCGACCGGCAAGCGGCTGTGGGCGACCGATTACCCGGTCGATTACGCGATCAGCTACGCGGCCGGGCCGCGCTGCACCCCCACCGTGGACGGGGACACGGTGTACACGCTCGGCGCGATGGGCGACCTCAAGGCCGCTGCGGTCGCGGACGGGAAGGTGGCGTGGGCGAAGAACTTCATGAAGGACTACGACGCGGGCCTGCCGGTGTGGGGGTTCTCGTCGCCCCCGCTCGTCGATGGGGACAAGCTGATCTGCCTGGTGGGCGGCACGAACGACCGGCTGGTGGTCGCGTTCGACAAGAAGACCGGCAAGGAACTCTGGACCTCGCAGAGCTGCCAGGGGGACTTCGGGTACAGCCCGCCGATGATCTACGAGTTCGGGGGCAAGAAGCAGCTCATCGTCTGGCACACGCGCGCCGTGGTGGGGCTGGAACCCGACACCGGCAAGCTGCTGTGGCGGGTGCCCTTCGAGGTGCGGTACGCGCTGACCGCTCCGACCCCGCGCAAGGTGGGCGACGACAAGCTGTTCGTCACCTCGTTCTACAACGGGTCGCTGCTGCTGAAGGTCGGCGCGGACAAGGCGGACGTGGTGTGGAAGAGCAAGGCGCGGGGCGAGACGCCCGACCTCACGACCGACCTGAGTTCGATCATGGCGACCCCGGTTATCGAGGGGGACCACATCTACGGCGTGTGCAGCTACGGGCAGTTGCGGTGCATCGAGGCGAACACCGGGAAGCGGGTGTGGGAGTCCATGCGGGCCACGCGCGGCGCGCGCACGCCCAAGAGCATCGCGGAGAACCCCGAACCCGACGACAAGGAGCGCTGGGGCCTCGCGTTCCTGGTCCCCCAGGGGGAC
>DASWYH010000441.1:0-3646 GCA_036405095.1 Gemmata sp.
AGCCCTCGTGCAGTGCCAGCGGGATCAGGAGCGGTTGCCACGGCGCGGGCAAAGCCTCCGTTGCGAACTGGAGTGTGGCGAATACGAGCGCTTCGGCCTCGTCGGTCGCACGGGGCACCAACTGCGCGAAGTTCGCACCCAGCGCGTTCGTGAGTTCGGCCGCAGACCGTCGCGCCAGTTTGGAGAGCACCACCCGCATCGCCAGCGGGTGCCCGCGGAGCAGCGTCATCAGTTCGGACACGGCCGGCGCCTTGCGGTCCAGCGTCAAGCCCAGATCGCAAACCACCGTGTTGGCGAACTCCCACCGCTCCTCACCGTCCAGCCCGGCCAGACCGACCGGCTTACCGATGTTCGTGACGCCCAGCCACTCCTCGTCCGAGCGGCTGGTGATGAGCACCTTCGTTCGGCCCCCGCGCAACCGGGTGAGCAGTTCCTTCAATAACCGCTGATCGTCTTCGGACAGATTGCCCGCCCGGCTCGTTCCCGCCACACCGTGCGCCGACTCGAAGTTGTCCCACACGATCCGCACGGGAACGTCCTTGTAGGCGCCTAGGAAGTCGAGCTTGTGGCCCGCGTCCAGGGCGGCGAACTCGGGCCGACCGGTGAGCGCCTCGCCGATCCGGTTCAGCACCGCTTCGGCCGAGTGGATCTCGCGGAAGTCGAACCACAGCGCACCGGCCCCCAGCCCGTTGGTTTGCTCCAGCCAGTTCAGGAACCCTCGAACCAGGGTCGTTTTGCCGACCCCGCCCATCCCGGTAATGAGCACCCCGGCGGGCGGTCGGCGCAGCGCCCGTTCGAGTTCCAGCACGGCCCCGTCCCGACCCACGAACCCGTAGGGGTTGCGGTCCTCGCGGGCTTCCGCCGGGAGCCGCGATTTCGTTCCTGTGGGTTCGGGCGCGGCCTTCCCCCGCGCCACGAACGAGAAGTCCAGCGGCTCGGCCTGCTGGTACACCACGGGCACGGCCCAGTCGGCGAGCGGGAACGTGCCCCGGGCACACGCGCGCTCGGGGTTCCGGAGCATCATCTGCCGACCGGCCCGCACCGCGCCGGCCAGATCCCCGGACCCGAACAGGGTGCCGTAGAACGCGGGCAGGAACTGTTGCGCGCCGCTCACGTACAGGGCGTAGGCCATCGCCACCACGCTCCGCGTGCCCGCGCGCAGCAGCGACGCCGCCACCGACGCAAACGGGTCGGCGGCGGTGTCGTCGATGGCGGCCGACTGGCAGGCGTTGAGCACCACCGCCGGGACCGCGTGTTCGCGCAACAGCTCGCTCAGCTTCGAGGCTTCGACGGGGTCTTTGGTGCCGTCCTCCTTCTCGAACAGCAGCCGCGCATCGGCGGCCCGCAGCATGGCGTGCGTGCCCACGGCACTCGGGAGGTCGGTGCGGTACGCGCCGTGGCCGTCGAAGTGCAAAATGTGGTAGTGCCGCGGGCGCTGCCGGAGGTGCTCGCGCAGTTGGTCGAAGGTGGGCGGCCGGAGCACGTCCACCGCGATCGGGAACGTGTGCTTCACGGCCAGTTCGACCAGCGACCGCGACACCGACCGGTAGCGGATGTCGCCCGCGAGCGGGCGCGCGATCACGAGCAGCACGTTCACCCGATCGGCAGGGAGTGCCGCCAGCGCGACGGGGTCGCGCCCGGAATCGATGCGCCGTTCGATGGCGCAGTGGTGGGCGAGCCGGCCGCCGCCGGGCTCGGGGTCGTGCAGCGCTTCCCAGGGCCAGCCGAGAACGGCCGGGCTGTCGCTCACGATGCGGATGGTGAGGTGATCGAACCCGCTCTCAACCGCCTTTTCGTAGGACCGGCGCGCGTGGGTATCCGCAAAGAGCGCGGTGAACGTCTGCTGGCCCCACGTTTCGACCGCCTGCCACACGCGCTCGGCGTGATCGGTTTGCGGTGGAAACGGGTAGCTGAGGAACTCTTCCAGATACCAGCGGAGTTCGTCGGTGAGGCGCGTGTTGAGCCGCCCGTCCACGCGCACGCTGTTCGGCGGCGCGACGACCGCCGGGGGCGCGGTCTTCCCGTCGCCGAGCCGCTGCACCGTGAATTGCGGTGGGTCGGTGTTGGCAACGTGGTGAACGATCAACGTGGAGGGCGTGGGCATGGGGGCTACGTTTGCACCGATGTTGGGTCGCTGTGCAACGTCGATTGTCCCAAACCGCGCCCCTGTCGGGAAGGGGGAATTGAGGAAACCGGGGGCCGGTTCGCCCCCCCGGAACCACTCGTGCGCCCGGTTTGAAGCCCCCTGCCCTACGCCGGGACCGGGACCGGTTTCCGTTCGAGCACCAGACCCGCCGCGAACCACACCGCGCTCAGGAGGGTGAGCGCCAGCAGCGCGGCGAACGTGCTCCCGGGCACCGCCGCCCACGCGAGCGGCAACAGCACCCCGCCCAGCGCGCCCAGCAGCCCCACCATGCCGCCGACGGCGCCGACCTCGTTCGGGAAGTGGTCCGGGATCAGCTTGTACACGCTCGCCTTGCCCACCCCCATCCCGGCGCCCAGCACGAACAGCGCGAACGTGAAGGCCCACACGCTCAGGCCCAACGGCAGCACCAGCGCCAGACCCGATACCAGCATCGCCACGAACACCGTCGCCATCACCCGCGCGGCCCCGAACCGGTCGGACAGCCACCCGCCCACCGGGCGCAGCAGGCTCGCCGGGAACACGAAGCACACCGCCGCGAGCAGCCCGATCATCTTCGACAACTCGTTCAGGTCGTCGCGCACCGCCGGGTTCGCGCTCATGTACGCGCGGTAGGGCTCGCCCTTCAGTCCCCGGATGGTGTCGAACTCCGTGACCAACTGCGGGTTCAACTGGAGCGCCGCGGCCAGCTCCTTCCCGTAGCTCGCGTAGTAGAACTGCGGCAGCACGCCCGAGAGCGCGACGTACGCGCCGAACACCACCGTGTACTGCAAGCTGTACTCCCAGACGCGCGCGTGCCGCAGCGGGGCGGCGAGTTCCGAGAGCGGGCGCCCGTGCGCCGGCGTGCGGTCCGCGCGCGGGGAGAGGAACCACACGGCCGCGGCGAGCACCACCAGCAGCGCCGCGTAAACGACGGGAACGAACCGCCACCCGCCCGGCACCACGCCCCCGAAGAGCCCCGCCGCCGGGACCGCCGCGATCAGCACCGGGCCGAGCAGCTTTGTCACCGAGGCGCCCACGTTGCCGGCCCCGAACACCCCGAGCGCCAGCCCCTTCCGCTCGCTCGGGAACCACGCCGCGTTCCAGGCGATGCCCACCGAGAACGAGTTCCCCGCGATGCCGAAGAGGACCGCGCACACCAGCAGTTCCGTGTAACTCGTGACCCGGCTGACGTAAAACGTCGGCAGCACGGTGAGCAGAATGAGCACCGTCATCACCCGGCGCCCGCCGTACCGGTCGGCCCACACGCCGAAGTGGAACCGCAGGAGCGAGCCGGACAGGATCGCCGCGATGGTCAGGTTGTAGAGCTGGCCGTCGGTGAGCCCGAGTTCGGGCTTGATCTTGATGCTCAGCATCCCGAGCATCAGCCAGACCGCGAACAGCAGCGTGAACGCGGTGGTGGACAGCACGAGTACGCGCGCGCGGGCCGCCGGGGCCGCGCCGGGGGAATCGGGGGGCATGGAACGGGTCTCTCGGGGTTCGGGCCGGGGGGGGGGGGGGGGG